>MAXM01000141.1 GCA_001751015.1 Desulfobacterales bacterium C00003106 | reverse complement strand
TCAATAACCTCCTCGATTATTCTCGTTCCCACCTCGTCTATCCCCGCTCCCGGCTCATCAAGGACCATGAGATCAGGGAATGGTATCAGCGCCTGGGCAAACAGGACCCTCTGCATCTCACCGCCCGACAATTCCCCCAGCCTCCGCTTTCCTTTGCCATCCATACTGACCAGCCCAAGGGCATCCTTTATGATATCCCTGTATCTTTTCCTGATACAGACAAACGCAGGGGTGCGTTGGCAGATCATCGCCATAAAATTGTTGACCGTAACCGGCAGGGTTCGGTCAAAATCAAGCACCTGGGGCACATATCCGATCGTTGTTCCCTTATTCCAGTCTATGGCAATACGCCCGGTGTGAGGCATCTGACCAAGGAGTGACAGGATAAGGCTGGTTTTGCCACCGCCGTTAGGCCCGATAAGGCAGTGTACGCTCCCCGCCTTTACAGTAAGATCTATGTCCTGCAGGATAGTGATATTGCTTAGGTGGAGCCCGACTGTCTCAAAGGAGATCATCGGACCCCGGATCTGATTCTCCTTTGTTGCCGTCATATTGCTTCCCTTTTTTTCCTTTTTGAGATGTCTCCCGGGGCAGAGGACCGGCATTTTTCCCATTGTCCCCGGCATCTATCTTTTCTTTCTGATAATATGCATCAATCAGGGCAGTGGTCAGGGTGTCCAGATTGTGTATCATATCCTCTTCGAATTTTTCGGCTGTATACTCTCCTCCTGTAATATGCGAGAATGTATAAAGTCTCACGCCGGTGGCTTCCCGGATCGTATCTATGTACTTGTCAGGAAAGTTCATTTCGGAAAACACCATATTGACGCCTGTTTCCTTAATGAGGTCGATAGTCGCCCGCAACTGACTCGCCGTGGGCTTCAAGCCGTGCCTTGGTTCTATTACCGAGGTCACTTCCAGCCCGAATTCCTGCAAGAGGTAACTGTAGCCGCCATGCATGGTTGCGCAGCGAAAGTCAATATCCGGTATATCAGCCAGCTTTTTCATGTACCCGGCCTTAATCCGGCGAAGCCTTAATGCATAGCTGCCGGCGTTTTCCCGGTAAATTGCAGCGTTTTCAGGATCGATCTTTGTCAATTCCGCACAGATATTGTATATCTGCTGTATTGACGTGGTTATGGACACAAAGGTGTGGGAATCGACTATCTTATCGGCGGGGTCGGTTCCGGGTATGGGGATGAGAGCAACCGCCTTGTTTGCGTAAATAACATGAAGCTTCTCCTTCATCCGGGCTGCCTCGATAATCTCGAAGACAAATTCATCGTGACCGATTCCGTTTATCACGATTGCATCCATTTCCATTACCCTTTTTATGTCATTCGGCTGAGGCTCGTAGCTGTGCGGGTTGAATCCGGCCCCTATCAATGGCTCCACGTCAGCCCTGTCGCCCACTATGTTTTTAACAAAGCTGTAATATGGATGCAGAGTAATCCCTATACAGAGCCTCTTTTCCGCGCCGGCGGGATCTGACCTGCCTGAAACCATAGCCAACATCAATAATATTATTACCAATAATCTTTGCATAGCGCGAACCTCACTTATATCAGTTGTCAGTCATCTCCCTTTATCCGTTTCATTTCTTCTTCACCCGTGTACGGCAAAACCTCTTTCCACCCCTTTACAGCCAGACTACGTATACTCAACCCTTCGGGGAAATCCACGTCTGTTTTGCCGATATACCATATTTTAAAGGGCTCGTCCTCGTGTTCCGCCTCTCCCATCTGATAATCGCCTTCTGCGCTGTGGTTATGCGACAAGACAAGCAGGAAAGAGCCTGAGATATCAGAGATGGATGGTTTTCCGAGGTACGCTGTGATATGTATTATATCCTTGTTTAATATCTTTTGTGTCCAGATGAGCATTCCGCTCTTGCCCCATGCGCGATCATGGGCAAATGGAGGCATGAACCTCTCTTGCAGGTCTTTCACAGAGAGCCACTCCCCTTCATTATTGTCGTGGCATGCATCAATCTCCATGGCCGCGGTATAGAGGGCGACAAACGTCCCTTGCTCAAGATTGTTAAGGTCCTTGTAGCCGCTTATCTGGTAGTCGAACAAGACCTTTTGGGGCTCTGTTCTGGTCCTGTGCATAATGCAGAGCGCCGCGACTGCGATGACTACAGCCATCGCCAGAACAAAATACAGGCCCTCACGACCCGTGTCGGCCGATTTTACGACTTGTGTATGCATATCAAAATCAAAGGATATTCCAGATTAATTTCAGCAAGTCGTCATAAGCGCGTTTGATCCCGCCGGCCGGGTCTTTGTTTTCGAGACCCCTTTCCAGTGAGCCTAAAAGCATTTGCACCTCCCCTCTTCTTGCCAGATGCATGGCCACTTCAAGATAGCGCAGTTCTCTTTTGGCATCTGTCGCCGCCGCGGAGGCGTCTTGTCCTTCCAGCAGTTTTGTGCTCCGGGTGACATATATCTCCTCGATCTCCCTGTAGGTATAATAAAGAACAATAAACCGGATGAAGATCCCGCTCATTTCTTTGTCCGCTTTCGAGTTCATCTGGTACCAGTAACGGAAGCTGGTGGCAGAAAGCCGGTACATGGCGTCCTGGTGATCCTTGGCCGGCCTTCCTATCTGTTTGATAAAACCGGCGGACTCAAGTTTTTCTAAATGGGTTGCCACCTTGTCTGTTTCCATGTGGATATCCCGGCCCACTTCCTCAGGACCGAGCAACTCCGGTCCCTCTGCAAAGGCCACCAGCACCTTTTCCTCCTGGCTATTCAGACTGGAAATGCACGACTGGAAATACGGGGTGAGTTCCTCCAGCAGGTTAAAGAAACCGATCTCCACGTTCGTTATGTTTGCAGCCGAATCCCGGATAAGGGTGTAGACCATTATCAGCAAGCGGGGATTCCCTCCTGCAAGTGTGTATATTGCCTGAGCCCTGTTGGTTTTTGTCTTAAGCTCCTTTGCAAACGCGGTGCGTCCTTCCTCAACGGCATACTTTATCAGCAGTTCGGTTGATTCCTCAAGGCTCAATTCATCAATCACCTCGACCCGGAAGAGCTCATGGAGTGGATGATCATTATCCGTTGCCTGTTTGAAAAAGCCGGCAGAGGTGGCAATGAAATAAAAGAGGTCCTCATTCACCAGGAGATCGGCCAGCCATTTTTCGTCCGGAAGCCTTTTTGCTATACGATCGCCGATGAGTCGATCCGCATTTTCCAGCATGACCAGGATCTTTCTCTGATTCTTCTTTTTCCAGTCAATAAGAAATTCGCTGATCCGGTTTACCGCCTCCCGGTTTGACTCTCCATCCCCAGCCTCAAGCATGTCCTTAAATCTCAGGGCCTCGTCAGATAGACCCTCGTTTTCCAATTCTTCACCGGCAAGTCCTGTCACCTTCTCCATAAAGTCTCTGAGCGTAATAATGCCTGCCGCTTCTTCGGGAAGAGAGACAGGCAACCATTTCGTCATCAAACGCGAGGAGCTTTTTATCTTGTGGTGAAGCAATGCAATGATGTGACTCTTCCCGATACCCCGGGGACCGATCAAAAGC
>MAXM01000140.1:3284-9181 GCA_001751015.1 Desulfobacterales bacterium C00003106 | reverse complement strand
CTTGTAGAGGGAGATTCAGCCGGTGGTTCAGCCAAACAGGGTAGAGATAGAAAATTTCAGGCCATACTCCCGCTGAAAGGAAAAATACTCAATGTAGAAAAAGCAAGATTCGACAAGATGCTTCACAGTGAAGAAATAAGGATAGTCATCACTGCTCTTGGAACCGGCATAGGCAAAGAGGAATATAATTTAGAAAAACTCCGTTACAACAGAATTATAATAATGACGGATGCGGATGTAGACGGATCTCATATCCGAACACTTCTTCTCACCTTTTTTTACAGACAGATGCCGGATATCATTGAAAAAGGACATCTCTATATTGCGCAACCACCCCTGTTTAGAATAGGAAGCAAGAAAAACGCGGAATATATAAAAGATGAAGAATCGTTTCATAGCTATATTATGAACCGGATTTGCGATCATTTTACCGTGCAGATCAAGGAAAAGAATGAAAAGTTGGAAAATCAAGGATTATATATGTTCTTGAGCAGGATGACAGATTATGACAGGATACTGACAACTCTTGAAAAACAAGGCTTTGACAGGAAGGTGATAGAACTTCTGATAAAATCAAAATGTTGCTCAAAAAGGTTTCTGGAGGATAAAGACCGGATTACTCTATTTGGGCAGGAGTTGACAAAAAGGGGATTTGAGGTCAAAGAGGTTGTGCAGAACACAGAATATGATCTGTTTGAACTGCACATTAAAGGAAAAAAAGGTCACGTCAGCACAATTGGGTGGTCTTTGATATCTTCGGCTGAATTTCAGAAGGGCTGTGAAGTAAGCGTATACATACTGGAGATAGACCATCCCCCGTTTACGGTAATAAATGAAAGAAAAGAAGAGATTTTATTTGAAACAAAGAAAGACCTGCTGGAATATCTTATGAAAGAAGGAAAAAGAGGTCTGTCAATTCAAAGATATAAGGGTCTTGGAGAAATGAATCCGGACCAGTTATGGGAGACCACAATGGATCCGGACCACAGAAGGATGTTGCAGGTGAGAGTAGAAGATGGTATTATAGCAGATGATATATTCACGGTTCTTATGGGTGATGAGGTTGCTCCAAGAAGGGAGTTCATTAAGAACCATGCCTGGGAAGTGAATTTTCTGGACATATAGGGTTTTTTGTATAAATAGTTAGAGAATATTCCATGAAGTTGATCAACATAGAGGCAAGAGATCTTCCTGATGCCTGGTTTCAGAGTGTTTCTTCCATAATTGATCATGGACATGAGTATTTGATTGATCGTGGAAGCTACGAGGGTCAGAAGAGACTCGAATTTGATTATATTACCCTGCATGTCAAATATCCGGGTGTTCGACCCTTGATTCCTGATATCCCGGCCCATCTTGGAATTCCAAACCCGGTAGAGGAAGGATATATTGAAGAGTATCTACCCTATCTCATGACAAAGAAGAAGTCCACCAACGAACAGTACACTTACGGTCAGTATCTCGAAGACCAGATTGACGAAGTTATTAAAATGTATAAAAAAAATGGGTTTGGGACCAACCAGGCATATATGACGGTCGGAGATCCGGACTCAATATTTCTTTCTGATCCGCCCTGTCTTCGTGGTATTGATACACGCATTAGAGATAACAAGCTTCATTTTATCATCTATTTCAGGTCATGGGATTTATGGAACGGCTTTCCGGCAAACCTCGCTGCAATTCAAATTCTCAAGGAATATATGGCCGCGGAGATAGGCATAGAAGATGGTGAAATCATTGCTTCGAGCAAGGGTCTTCACCTTTATGATTATGTGTGGGAACTTGCCCGGATCAGAACAATGAAAAAAGAATAAATATTCACGGCAAAACAGAATGGACGCACCGAGAGAAAATAAATATTGTTTAAAAACACTCAGGGATTTTTTTGAGATATCAAGGTTGATAAATCTCAATTTTGACATTGAAGTTATTGTCACAAAAAGCATTTCTTTTATTGCTGATCAATTAAAAAAAAGAGTGCGGATTTATCTTCTCGATGACAGGGGAGACCTTGTCATTAAACAATGGGCCGGAGATTATAAAAGGGAGCTTTCCAAAGGGATTGTGGTCCTGAAAAGCAGTATTGTATGGAAGACATTTGAAAAAGGGGAGGCAATAAACATAACCAGGGAAGAAGAAGCATCAGAATATATTCATACCCTCAAAAACAGGATAGCAATCAAATCCGTCATACCGATCAAGTACAAGAATGTGAACGATACCATAGAAGAAGATTACGGGGTTATGGTGATTGATTCGGGCCCTCACGGGAAAAAAATCTCTGACGACGATTTCTTCTATTCTGTGGAAATGGCTACGTTGATCGGACAGGCCATAGCAAGGGCCAAATTTTTTAACAGGTACAGACAAGTCAAGGACAGCCTGACTCTTATGCAGGAAGACCGAATAAAGGTCCTCAACCTCCTGGTTCATGAACTCAGAAATCCCTTGACCGTCATAGGTGGTTTTACCAAGAAATTTCCCAAACTCATAAGTAAGATTTACGACACAGTAGACCTAGAGCAGAGACACACGTATCTCGATAAACTGCTTACCTATTCAAAAATAGTAGCCAAAGAAGAATTCAGGATAGAAGAGAGCATAAATGACTTCATTAAGTTTGTTAAGGTCATTGATCCGAAATACAAAATAAATATTTCAACAATTTCCTTACAAGAGATAATAAAAGAAATAGTCTTAAAATATGAACCATTATCGGAAATTAAGAATATAGAGACATCCTTTTCCAAAAAAGAGATATTTTTTGAGGCAGACAAGGAGGGAGTATTTACTGTTTTAAACAACCTGGTGGAAAACGCTATTAATTTTTCTCCGGAAAACAGTCGTGTTACTATTTTCTCCAAAGAGGGGGAGAAGGATATCTCTTTCAGTGTGAGAAGTGAAACATTCATAGAAAGAAAACATAGAAAAGATATATTTGATTTCTACTACAAGATAGTAGGTAAAGAGGACAAAGGAACGGGCTTGGGTCTTGCTGTTGCAAAAAAAATCATCGAAAATCATNNGTTATTAGTAAGAGAAGAAAACAGGGACGCCCCTTCACACGTTTTGTGGTGACACTCCCCAAAAAACTGGAAATGTATGGTGTGTGAAGGTTTTTCCCCTGTCCCTTATACCCGAACTCGTTCAATACCTGCTCCAAGGGCCGAGAATTTTTCTTCGATGCGTTCATATCCGCGATCGAGGTGATAGACGCGTGAAACCTCTGTCGTACCTTCCGCGGCCAGCCCGGCCAGAATAAGGGAAGCGCTTGCCCTTAAGTCGGTCGCCATAACAGGCGCGCCGCTTAGTTGGGGCACGCCCCGTACCACCGCACAATTACCTGACACAATAATATCCGCGCCTATCCGTTGAAGCTCGCTTACATGAATGAAGCGGTTTTCAAAAATGGCTTCGGTGATTACACTTAATCCACTCGCTATAGACATGAGAACCATAAACTGGGCCTGCATGTCAGTCGGAAATCCGGGATAAGGGAAGGTCTTCATATCAACACTCTGTATCTGTTCAGGACCCTTCACGAAAATACTTGTTTGACCTTTTTCTACAACGACACCGGCCTGTTTGAG
The DNA here is from genome assembly GCA_001751015.1 of Desulfobacterales bacterium C00003106. Taxonomy (GTDB): domain Bacteria; phylum Desulfobacterota; class Desulfobacteria; order Desulfobacterales. The sequence goes on along the minus strand of MAXM01000140.1, from coordinate 5,591 downwards.
TTTGTGGATTACCGCCTCCACGTGGGATGGAACACAATTTACGATTTTGAGGTCCCCTTTTGTCAAGGCAGCGGCTACCATGAAGGTGCCTGTCTCTATGCGGTCCGGAATAATGGACCAGAATGTCGGTTTAAGCTTTTTTACACCCGTTATGGTGATTACTGATGAACCAGCGCCCTGAATATCGGCGCCCATATTATTCAGGCAGTCCGCGAGGGCTACTATCTCCGGCTCTTTCGCCGCATTTCGAAGGATAGTAGACCCTTTTGCCAAGACAGCGGCCATCATCAGGTTTTCAGTTCCGGTTACGGTCGTGATGTCAAGATAGATATCAGCGCCTTTCAACTGATCTGTCTTTGCGTCGACATAACCATGATCCAGGTTGATGGATGCCCCCATTTGCCGAAGTCCCTTGATGTGAATGTCAATAGGTCTGGCCCCAATGGCGCACCCACCGGGGAGAGAGACTCTGGCCCTGCCCAGCCTTGCGAGCAGAGGACCAAGAACCAGAACAGAGGCCCGCATGGTCTTTACGAGATCATAGGGGGCCTCAAAACTGTTCAAGCCACCTGCATCAACCTTTAGAGCGGTTTTGTCTTCCTTAAAGCGCACGCCAAGGTCCGTCATCAGGCGCTTAATGGTACGGATATCCCATAGGTCCGGGACATTGTGGAAGGTGTTCCAGTCATCGGTCAGGATCGAGGATATCAAGATAGGAAGGGCGGCGTTCTTGGCGCCGCTGATAGCCACCGTTCCTTCCAGGCGGCGTCCGCCGGTTATGACGATTTTATCCATAGGTTTTTAGTAGTTAATGTCGAAGCTGTCAAAGTTCCCGCTATAAGAAGCCCATTCAACCTTCACGTCTGTCACTGACGCTTCGGCAGGACCTTTATGACACCATTCAATCATCTTATTCACGTCTGATTCGTTTCCTTCAAGCACGGCCGCAACGGTTCCGTCCGGGAGGTTTTTTACCCAACCGCTCAGATTTCCCACGCGTTTGGCTGCACGGCGTGTCTCCATTCGAAAACAGACTCCCTGCACACGACCGGTCACAATAAGATTTGCCCTAATGTTTTTCATAAAAAAACCATTATTTGCTGTGAGGTGATTTTGGCTTTACTTCCGCCAGCCGTTGTTTGATCCATGTAATCACTTTGTCAAACTCATTTTTCAGTTCCGACAAGGCCCGTCCCCTGTGACTGATCTCGGACTTTTCTTCGAGAGACATCTCAGCGAATGTCTTATTGAGTGGAGGATAATAGAATACAGGGTCGTAACCAAAACCGTTTTCCCCTCTTGCTGCTGTTGTAATTTCTCCTTCACAGCGCGCCTCATACGTAAGCGCGGGGCCGGAAGGCACGGCAACGGATATAACGCACTCAAAGGCCGCTGCTCTATTTTTCTTACCTTCCATCTCTTTGAGGAGTTTGGCGGTATTTTCCTCATCAGTAGCTGATTTGCCCGAAAACCGTGCTGAATACACGCCGGGCGCTCCTCCCAGGGCTTGCACGACCAACCCTGAGTCGTCGGCAAGGGCCGGTATTCCGAGTACACGCGCAGCAAAAGAGGCCTTTTTGTATGCATTGTCATCAAATGTGGCGCCATCTTCCTCTATTTCAGGAATAGGGCCAAAATCATCCAGATTCTTAATTTCTACCGGGAAGTCTTTGAAGAATTCTCTAATTTCCACAGTCTTTCCATGATTCCGCGTTGCCAAAACCAGGAATATCTTTTCCATGTTATCCTTTCACGAATTTTATTTATCAAAAAATCATAGATCATAGAGTGTCTCGTCTCTTTGCGGGGCCGGGTGTTTTGCCCTTGCAGCCCCTTTTTGGTTCGGAAACAAAAAAGGATCCTCACCTTCGAGAATATCACCCATTTCCGCTTCGATCTTTTCAGGGTCTTCTCCTTTTTCCATCCGGTCCAGCGCTTCCTGCATCCCGTGGCCAAGTTCAAGCCCTGTCACACTTGTAAGCTTGCGCATCAGGTTGGCGGCCTGCCGGGGGTCATCCTCGTTCATTTTATCGGCCTCGCCGGCGAGCATTTGCATGGCCTGTTCCATCTTGGTCTCGTCAAAGGGAATATCTTCCATGCCCCCCGCGTCTTCTTTCGCTTTTCCACTAACAGCAAATGCAGACATCTGCCTTGTAAGCGTCTTTTTTTTGCATTTAGGACAACTTGGCTTTTTTGTTGTGTTGACGCCCTGGGAAAAGAAATTGTAAATCGTATTACAATTGCTGCAATAGAACTCATAAACAGGCATATTTATCCCCCGCTTTGTAAGAAACGGGGATGAAATAA
>MAXM01000140.1:2955-3158 GCA_001751015.1 Desulfobacterales bacterium C00003106 | reverse complement strand
CCCCGTTCCTAACGGCTAAACGCACAGGTTGCTACTTTTTAAGAGTCATCGCTATCGTTCTACCTTCAGTCTATCCATCTGTATCAGTTACAATTATTTTTCAGTATATAGCGAGGAAAAAAAAAAAGCAAACAGCAAGTTCAATAAATCAAATTTGTCTTGACAACTTTACCAATTCTATATATATAGACTTTCAGATAATT
>MAXM01000140.1:1880-2885 GCA_001751015.1 Desulfobacterales bacterium C00003106 | reverse complement strand
GGATTTTGGCCGATAACGCCGTGAATTATTTAGGTGAAAGTCTATAGTTTAATCAAATTGCACATATTCGATCTTAAGCCGTATAAATACTATGCTGAATCCGGAGTCACCAATTCCTTTGTACCATCAACTGGCGGATGTTATCCTCACCAGGATACGTTCCGGGGAATATCCGCGGGGTTCAAGGATACCGTCTGAAAACAGCCTTGCAGCCGACTACGGGATTGGCCGTCCGACTGCGAGACAGGCCACGGAAGTGCTGGTTCGAAAGCGTGTGCTTGTTCGGAAACGGGGTTCCGGGACCTTTGTCCGTGCAAGAAAAGAGAAAGAGGTGGATCTCTTTTCGCTTGCGGGCACGATATCTTCTTTTCGTGACAAGGGGATATCGCTGAGGACTTGCATTCTCGAAAAGACCCGTTTGGAAAGGATTTCCCAAAACAGGGAAAATCCTTTTTACGGCGAAAAAGCCTATTTTTTTTCCCGGCTCAGCTGCGTCGAAGATATGCCGGTCCTTATCGAGGATATCTATCTTCACCCGGAGCTTTTTTCGGGAATCGACAGGATCGATCTTGAGATGAGATCCCTTTCCCGGATAGTGAAAGAAGAGTATTTTATGCGGCCTGCCGGCGGAAAACAAAATTTCAGGATCGGCTATCTATCCGGAGAAAAGGCGCGGAGTCTCGGTGTACTGTCAACCACGCCCATCCTGACAGTGCAGAGATTTCTCCATTTTTCACAGGCAAGAAACGCTGTCTACTCCGAGCTTTTTTGTCGAACCGATCAGTTCGTTTTTTCTCAGAGCCTCTTTCAAAAGCGGGAAACGTAGCGATTACCCATGGTTTGAACAGGGTCTCATACAACAGGAGGACTTGCAGATGATTAGTCGAGGTTATTATGGTGAGTTCGGGGGGGCCTTTCTCCCTGAAGTGCTTGTCGCCACCTTTGACGAACTTGAAGAGGCCTTTGAAAAGGCAAAAAAAGACCCCGGTTTCTGGCAGGAATACA
>MAXM01000140.1:0-1851 GCA_001751015.1 Desulfobacterales bacterium C00003106 | reverse complement strand
ATTAAACGGGAGGATTTGAACCACACAGGAGCCCACAAGGCAAACAATGTAATGGGGCAGGGGCTTCTTGTCAAAAGGATGGGCAAGAGTCGAGTCATCGCGGAGACGGGGGCCGGCCAGCACGGAGTGGCCACCGCTACCATGGCCGCGAGGTTTGGATTTGATTGCACGATTTACATGGGAGAAGTTGATGTAGAACGACAACGTCCGAATGTCTTCTGGATGGAACGGCTGGGGGCGGAAGTAATCCCCGTGCGGGATGGAACGCGCATCTTAAAGGACGCTATCAATGAGGCCTTCCGTGACTGGGTAACCAACATGGACACTACCCACTATGTTCTGGGGACTGCGTGCGGTCCGCATCCTTTTCCGGAGATGGTCTCCTATTTTCAGTCAATCATCGGAAAGGAGGCGCGCAGACAGATCTTGGAACATGAAGGGAAACTCCCGGATCGGGTTTACGCCTGTGTAGGCGGCGGCTCTAACGCAATGGGGATATTCAGCGGATTTTTTAATGACGCAGTCGAACTTGTGGGTGTTGAGGCGGCGGGCAGGGGTCTGGATTCGGGAGAGCACGCATGTCGGCTTTCATCCAAAGACGCAAGTATCGGTGTGGCTCAGGGATATAAGACCTATTTTCTTCAAAACACGGACGGGCAGATGAGAGAGACTCACAGTGTGGCGGCAGGCCTGGACTATGTCGGGGTTTCTCCGATCCTGTCACGCCATAAAGAAAAGGGCCGTGTGCGGTTTGAGGCGGCGACAGACCGGGAGGTAATAGACGCCCTTGCGCTTACAAGCCTGAAAGAGGGGTTGATTCCGGCCCTGGAGTCGGCACATGCCTTTGCCCAGGCCTTCAAAGAGGCGCCTGCCATGTCTGAAAAAGAGCTTATTATTATTAATCAGTCGGGAAGAGGCGACAAAGACATATTCACGATCGCTGATGCCTTTGCTGACTCAACCTGGCAGGAATTTATTCGAAAAAAGGCGGAGGAATATCATGCTTGAATCATACCTGCGGACGCGCCTGAAAGAAAAAGAGATCCTGCTGATGACCCATATCGTGCTTGGGTATCCCACGTTTGAGGAGTGCTTCAAGATAATAGAGAAAATGGTCGCCTCCGGTGTCGATCTGATGGAGCTGCAAATACCTTTTTCGGAACCGATCGCTGACGGACCTGTTATACTCCACGCCAATCAGAAGTCCCTGTCAGGCGGATCAACCGTGCGAAAGTGCCTCGATTTCGCACAAGAGATTACACAGACCTTTGATATACCATTTCTTTTTATGACGTATTATAATATTCTTTTCAAATACGGGGTTGACCGATTTGCCTCGGAAATGGCGAAAAAGGGTCTAAAGGGCGCTATCGTGCCGGACATTCCCCCTGAAGAAGGCAACGATTATCTCAGGGCTATGGAAAAAGAGGGTCTTGCGCCGGTTTTTATATTCGCCCCGACCACGACCGACGAACGATTGAAGTATCTTGCCTCCTTTGGGCGGGGCTTTATATACTGCGTTGCGAGAAAGGGGGTAACCGGCGCAGACACAAGTTTCTCCGAACAGCTGGAAGAGTATCTTGCGCGCTGCCGGGCTGCGACCGATCTCCCCCTGGCCCTCGGCTTTGGGGTAAAGGAGAAAGCGGATATCGATTTTCTGAAAGGAAAGGCTGACATTGCAGTCATCGGATCAGAAACAATCCGGATCGTAGACGCGCACGGAAGCGAGGCTGTGGGCGCCTTTATTAGAGGTTTGATGTAAGGAACGAGGACGAAATAACTTCCCCATTCATGCATCTCATCTTCAGGTTATCTTTGGCCGATCTTCAATTGGCGCTTCTTGGCACCGAA
>MAXM01000139.1 GCA_001751015.1 Desulfobacterales bacterium C00003106 | reverse complement strand
CCTATGTACGCCTTACTCGGATTTTTCTCTCTGGCCCTAGCCTTGTGCAATTAATTATCTGAAGGTCTATACCTGAATAATTACTCTGCTTTTTGTCTTTTTCAACCGTGAACCGACTGGCAACCGTGAACGCTGAACCGGTCAACCCAGGTTTTAGACAAAGCTCTCTCTTGAGAAGCTCAACAACTAAGGAACGGGGACGAAATAACTTTCCCAAGCAGGCGCATAGATTTGGGTCAAATTTGTTCGATCTCAAATCACAAAAGTTGAAGGAATAGCAAGCTATTTTGAGATTTTTGGGATTTGAGATCGGGCAAAGGTGGCCTGAAGCTGTGATGCATAGTTGCGGAAGTTATTTCGTCCCCGTTTCTACAACATAACGCATCGGCTGTTTTTGTCAACAGTTCAATGGAGTGGTCGAACGGTTTGTTTCCCCGAAAGAATCGAGATACTTTATGGAAGGACAACATATACAGGAGATGTTTCATGCGATTGCGCCGAGATATGATTTCTTGAATCGTCTTCTCAGCGTGAAACAGGACATCAAATGGAGGAAAGCCCTGGTGGAGGCTCTCCGGCTTCCGGATAACAGCCGGGTGCTGGACATAGCCACAGGCACCGGAGATGTAGCCATTGAGGTCGTGCGCCGGAAGGGGCGATCCGTCACAGTGTGGGGAGTTGATTTCGCCTTGGGAATGCTTCAATTGGGGAGAAAGAAGATAGCCGGGGCCAACCTTGACGCCAATATCAGACAGGCACAGGGTGATGCGTTCTATCCTCCATTCAAACAAGGGGTGTTCGATGCTGTGACCTGCGCCTTTGGCATTAGAAATATCTCGGACAAAAAAAAGGTACTGAAGGTCTTTTTTGACCTGCTTAAGCCTGGTGGGCAGGTTCTTATCTTAGAGCTTACCCTTCCCAAAACGGGTTTTATGAAGTATCTGTATCTTATCTATTTCCGGAGAGTTCTTCCCGTGATAGGTAAGATGATATCCAAGGTCTCAGAGGCATACAGCTATCTTCCGCAATCGGTTCTGCATTTTCCCCCGAGAGCGGCATTTTGCAGCCTCCTTCGGGACGCAGGTTTTGAGGATGTCTCCTGCAAACCTCTGACCGTTGGAATCTGTACGCTCTTTTCGGGTGTGAAACCGGAGAAGTAAGAGAAAATACTTAAGTTAATGGCATTGTCTGAGCACTCATTGATATGGACAGAGAAAATCCCTACCGTCGTAACATTATTGTCTTGTGGTATTGTTCTACGGTCTTTTATATGATTGTCCTGGCGGCATCGACTGTGGTTCTGGTCTTTGGTGTAGCAGGTGTTTTTGTTGCGGAAAGCCAGCCTGAGTACAAACCCTTTTTCCTGTTGCCGTTGACCCTGTCATTCCTTGGCGGAATTGTTTTTCTGATAAACCTTTTGAGATTGCTCTCCCGGTTTACGGAGGGGTCAGGGATTCGGGAATAGACACAACACTGTATCCTTTAACCAGTTCTTGTCATCCCTGTAAGGGTATTGCAGATTATAATGGAGTCCGCGGCTCTCTTTTCTTATGGTGGCGCATTCTATTATCAGATCCGCAACCTCAGCAAGATTACGAAGTTCAATGAGGTCACCCGTAACCTTGAAGTTCCAATAGTATTCCAGTATCTCTCTCTTGATATTGTCGATCCGGTGTTTTGCCCGTGAAAGCCTCTTGTTCGAACGTACTATGCCTACATAGTTCCACATGAAGCGGCGGATTTCATCCCAGTTGTGCGAGACCATGATGGCCTCATCGCTGTCTGTGGCGCCTCCAGGGTCCCATTCGGGAAGTTCCGGGATACTGCTGTCAGAAATCAGTTTCATATTCTCTACAGAGTGGCGCGCTGCACGGTGTGCAAATACAAGCGCTTCGAGGAGAGAATTGCTGGCAAGACGGTTTGCTCCGTGAAGTCCGGTACATGCCACTTCACCGATAGCATAAAGCCCTTGAATATTGGTCTCTGCCTTCCTGTCCGTGACAACTCCTCCGCACATATAGTGGGCTGCCGGAACAACAGGAATGGCCTCTTTTGTCATATCGATTCCAAAAGAGAGGCATTTTTCATAGATATTTGGAAATCTCTTTTTCACAAGATCAGAATCCCGATGGGAAATATCAAGATAGACATACTGATCCCCGCTCTTTTTCAGTTCCATATCGATTGATCGAGCCACCACATCCCGGCAGGCCAGGTCTTTTTGAGGGTCGTAGTCTTTCATAAATGCATGACCTCCGCCGTTCACGAGAACGCCGCCTTCACCACGCACGGCCTCGGAGATCAGAAAGTTTTTTGCTTCCGGATGATAGAGACAGGTCGGATGAAACTGCACAAACTCGAGATTCGCAACCTGTGTGCCTGCCCTGTATCCCATGGCTATACCGGCGCCTGCTGCAACATCAGGATTGCTCGTATAAAGATAGACCTTGCACGATCCTCCCGTGGCAAGCACTGTGATCTTTGCGGCAAATGTATCGACTTCTTTTGTCTGAACATCGAACACATAGGCTCCGCAGCAGAAATCTTCGTGGTTGGCCGTTATTTGACCCCGTTTCAGGCTCCTTGAATAGGTGATGAGGTCTATGGCGATGTGGTTTTCGAAAACAGTAATGTTCTTGTTTTCCCGGGATCTTTCTGCCAGTGTTTCCTCCACCTCTCTCCCTGTCATGTCTTTTGCGTGCACAATCCTGTTCTTGGAATGTCCCCCTTCACGGCCGAGGTCAAATGTCTTATTGTCCGGTCGCAAGGAAAAATGCACACCCATATCGGTGAGTTCCCGGATTCTGGCGGGCCCTTCTCTTACTACGGTTGATACTACGGCTTCTGTGCACAATCCGTCTCCGGCACGGAGAGTGTCCTGGATATGAAGGTCAGGGGAGTCGTTCTGATTACACACCATCGCGATCCCTCCCTGCGCATACCTGGTATTCCCCTCCATTATATCCTTTTTGGTTATCACCGTTACAGTGCCATGATCCGCCACCTTCAGGGCAAATGAGAGGCCGGCGATTCCACTTCCAATTACCAGAAAATCACTTTTGTATTTCATAGCGTTTGATCATTCCATTACAGAAGTGACGACCTGCGTTGTTTTCGGAAAGAGGCCCCCAGCAGTATTCCGACAAAGAGTATGGCAGCGCCGCTCAAGAACCACTTGAGGCCTTTATTCCACCTGAGGGACTTGACTTCAATCTCCAGCGCGCCCACCCGTTTTTTCTGGGCAGCAAGATCCTTTGACGCCTTTTCATAGGCGTCCTTCAATTCCAGAAAACCTGCTGATTCCCGTTTCAGGCTCTCGTATGATTCTCCAGTCTTGGTTAATGAGTTGTTCTGTTCTTTTAGTTTCTTTGTCTGGTCCTTGTTTTCTTTTTCAAACTTATTCCTTTCGCGTTTGCAAAGGATAAGGCTGCGGGTCAGCTTTTCATTTTCCTGCGCGAGGCTTTTTATTGTCTCTTTTTTCGGTGTCTTTGATGTCAGATAACGGCTCATTATCCAACCTTCCTTGCCGTTTTGCAGGCGCACAAAAGACCATTCATCCGTCTGTTGTGTTACCTCAACCTTCTGGTTGGATTTTACAAGAGACATGATCTTGTGCTTTGTGTCCCTTCCCGTACGCATCGTTACCTCGAACGAGTCCGTCACGTACATGGTTTGTGCGGATACGGCGTTGGTCATTAAACAGAAAAATGCGACCAGCAGAAGTCTCGTTTTCATCAGAATATCCTTTCCGTCGGTGAATAAGGGCTTGGCAAAAAATAACTTGGTAGAATTTGCGCCCGAATTTGCCTTAGCTTTAATCGATCTGATTGAGCAAAACCGAAGGAATAGCGAGCTATTTCGAGGACTTTTGCGATTGAAGATCGGTTAAAGATATGGTGAGGTCCGGATGCAAAAATGCTAAGGAA
>MAXM01000138.1 GCA_001751015.1 Desulfobacterales bacterium C00003106 | reverse complement strand
TCCTCAACTATAGACCTTCACAGAAATAATTGCACGGCGTTATCGGTCAAAATCCTCGACAACGTACCCCAATGTCCTAAGCTTTATTCTTATAAACTCATTGTCATCGGGTAGCCCTGAAGCAACATGGCGCCCCACACTTTTTATCTTCCGCCCTTACCTTCAAGGTAAGGGCGGAGGTTTGATTCACAAATTCTCACGGGACAGGTCAGTGATCTTACTTGATAGCCATCAAGTCTTTAACGTAGTCTACCTCCTGACCTGTGATTGACAAAAAGCTCATAGAGATCCTGTTTTTGCTGGCCTTGAACAGGCAGTAACCAATTTGTGAGGAGAAGGCCGCAGGTTGCCAGGGCGTATCTTCTCGGGCATAATAAGGGGCGCCTGCGGTACCTGCCGTAATGTGCCAGGTCGGGTTGGTGAAGTCGGGATTGGGAGAATACTGATCTAATATGCCGTCCCCATCCGTATCATCACTGGCCGGCATGCCCACCGGTGTAGTGCTGTCAATTAACGTTCGGTGATAGCAGTGTTCATCACCTGTCAGAACTGCTGCCACTTTGCTGGACTGGGCAATCGCCTTCCAAAAACGGTTGCGAACGTCAATAATACCCTCTCCGGCCGGAACCACTTGTCCGGACACTTCTTCTTTTGCATATGCCTTGACATTGTTATCTCCATTGTACCACATGGCATCTTTTACATGACCACCGCAGGGGAACACCGGCTCCTGGGCATAGAGGAGGATATAGCGAATCGTGGGATCGGATTCAGCCTGCTCCAGGATCTCTTCGATCCACTCCAGCTGGTCCTCCATCATGTAGCCCTCAGGCGATCCGCCGTACGTTTCCTCCTTATCGTGGTTGGTATACCAGTAGTTATTGTTGAAGGCGATGCATAGGACATGACCGTACTGGAAATGGTAAAGATTTTCCTTGTAGGTGGGACGCCTGGAATCTGCGGGGTCAGGGCCATTGAGAGGATTAAAGAATTGTTCTGCAAAGATGGCTTCAGCGCTGTCTGTTTCATAAGGCCACTTATCCAGTCTTGCATCCGGATAAGCTTTGAGCAGGGCCTCGTGATTGCCCATGGCAGGATAGACTGCGTTACTGCGCCAGAATCCGGCCATTGCCTCCTTCCAGCCCCGAAACTGCATGCGAAAATCATCTGTGCTTGCGGTATAACCATTGACCAGATCTCCGCCAAAAATAAAGAAATCAGCGCCCTTCCGATACGCATCATTTGCCAGCCTGCTCATCGTAGAGAAATTAAGACCCATATAATTTTGTTCTCCCCCGCCAACTCCTTCCCGGCTGTCACTGGCAAAGGCGATGGTTACCTTCCCCTTACCTGCGCGGGGTGCGGTTTTACCGGCGAACCCTCTGGCATCAGAACTGGCAAATCTTGGGCTATAACATTCCCTGAAATACCAGTCCAAAGAAAGACCACAAAAAAGACCATGACCTTTTTTGAAAAATTGCGTTTCATAATTATTCCCTCCTTGTTAAGTCGGATTTAATTCTTCTGCCTAAAAAGATCCTCCATTTTTTAGTTTAATCACCTCCTTTTTTTCTTCACGCTTTTCCTTGTAGCCGAGCTGTGCAGGACCTGAGGCCCAGGAGCTGCCAGAGATCCAGTCCGGCCCTCCTGGCAGTCCGGATCTTTCAAGAATCATCAGGTTCTTATTACGCCATATCTTCATGGTCTGAGTGGTGCTTCCTATATACGACTTTTGTTAGATGGGTATTTTGATCAGATGAAAAATTTGCTAGTGTTTTCTGAGGGGAGTATTTCAGTTGAGTGGGGGATCTATTAGGGAGTTGAAGACTTGGTCAAAAATAACCTGGCAGAGAAAGGGAAAAGGTTGCATAACGGAATTTTGCAAAGCAGGTTGTCTTCGTTTCAAGAAATGGAATCGCGAAGTAACCAATCACCAAGCATGGCGCATGTTCCTATTCACCACGCGATTGCTCAAGAAATAGGAGAAGACATTTCCTTTCCATACAGAATTTACGCAATCGATTGAACTCAGGGGGTTTGCGTCCATTGAAGAAACCGGAGGCCCGGTAGTATCTCAGATCGTCAATCCATAGCCTATGGTAATGACCATCGTTTTTAAATCTCTTTAGAAGGCTTAGAGGGTTGGATACGACATGGAGAAGGGGCCCGAGAAGTTCGGACGGATCCCGAAAACATTCCCAGTCACACTGATGACAGGTCATATCACGATTCAGGGCATTCATGTCCATCTCCCAATATCTGCCAAGGGCTTCGTTGCCCCGGTAACCGCACGGGTAGGTGTTGCCATCCTTAGAATCAATATAGAAGAAATCGATGCCCCCGCGGCACGGATATGAGGCGTCTTTGCCGTTGACATACTGTCTATGCAGCGCATACAGGGCGCTTCCGGGTGAAAACAGGCGTATCCTGGACCTGAATTCCGGCAGCGTCTCGAGCAATGCCTTAAAAAGCGCAGCCTTCTCCGCGACGCTGAATTTCACGAGACAATCCTCCGAACTTGCAGCATAAACCGGGTTCAGGCCGGCATCCTTGCCGTTATCTTCAATGCTCATGGGGTAGCAATTGTTCACCATTGTAAATCCCATTCCAATAACAAAGTCATGGAATATCCTGAAGGCCTTTCTGAAGGCCATGAAAAAAGCCGCCAAATAGTCTCTATCGTTTGAGTAACTATTCCTTCGGATGCTTTTTGTCGCAAGTCCTCCCATGTTCCTGTTGATGCCGAGATTTGCCGAAGGATAGATGCCGTGCTCGTGAAAGACAGGAAGGGCCTTTTCAATACCCTTAATGACGCCGGGGAGTCCTCTCATCTCTTCATGGACAGAAGGAACGGAAGAATCAATACTGATCCAGAAGTTTCGAAGGGGGGTTTCTGCC
>MAXM01000137.1:9704-9946 GCA_001751015.1 Desulfobacterales bacterium C00003106 | reverse complement strand
AAATTGGCAGGTCTTCATTCTTCACACACGGATTATCGTTGTCAAGAATGAAGACCCCTATTTGCCTTTCCTCACAGCAGGATTGATTGGAAGTAAGGCCGATATGGTGAGAAGGTGGCTTGCAGTATAATACGACTTTGGGGAGGTATAGTTCTATCCCATGCCTCACGCCAATTTACGCAACAAAATAGAACAACTGTTGTCCTTTGCCGAGATTGAAAGCGGCGGGGATAATCCTTGGG
>MAXM01000137.1:0-9666 GCA_001751015.1 Desulfobacterales bacterium C00003106 | reverse complement strand
CTATTTTGATATTTTTGGGATTTGAGATCGGGCAAAGGTGGCTTGAAGCTATGATGCATAGTTGAGGAAGTTATTTCGTCCCCGTTCCTATGCTGTGCCATTTCGATTCTCTGGTTCAGTTATGGACAGGCTAAAAATACAGCGATAATGTTACATAGTATTAATTAAATCAAGAGATTATGACGAATTTGATCATGTCCAAGAAGTCGCCAATTATAGCAATCTGTCCAAAAAGTGAAAACTGGTGAGGAAAGAAACCGGAAAAGGCGGGAAGAACAAAAAAAGAAAAATGGTCGGGGCGAGAGGATTTGAACCTCCGACCCCCTGAACCCCATTCAGGTGCGCTTCCAGTCTGCGCCACGCCCCGACATGATCTCTTTTTGATCACTCGACTGATTCCATGCAAGGAAGATCATTGAGATATGAAAATCAACGGTGAACATTCACGCTATTTATTAACACCTGGTTCATGCTCTGTCAAGATATGATCGGCATTTGGGGAGCGGATCACCCTGGTTTTTATGATGCGTACCGAGAACAACAGGAGAAAGATGGAAAAGTTGAGGATGACGATAGAGCCGGAAGCAGGAAGATCCCAATAAAAGGCGCAGAGCATGCCTGCAAATACAGAGATGACAGCCACGAAAACCGACATCACCATGGCCTGACGGAAACTCCCGGCAAGCATGAGACCTGCCGCCGACGGTATTACTATGAGCGCTGCTACAAGGAGTATCCCTACGACTTTCATCCCCAATACTACGGTCACTGCGGAAAGCACTGCAAGAACCGCTTCGAGCCTTTTCACCTTTATTCCCGCAGTTGCCGCTGACTCGGGATCAAAAGTAAGATAGACCAACTCGTGATAACAAAGAGAAACAGTCAGGATAACCGCGGCTGTGAGCCCGAGAGATAACCAGACCTCAAATGTCTCAATGGCGAGGATGTTTCCAAAGAGAAAACTCAGGAGATTCACATTGAAACTCCCTGCCATGCTGACGAGGATGATGCCGACCGCCATGCCCACGCTTGAAAATATGCCAAGGGCCGTGTCTTCATACAGACCGGCCTTTTCCTTGAGTTTCAGGATGCCGAGGGCTGCCAGCACAGAGACCGCCATTGCCGCCAGAATAGGAGAAACCTTTAGAAAAAGTCCGAGTGCTACTCCTCCAAACGTCACGTGAGCAAGACCATGACCTATCATGGCGTCCTTCCTCAGAATAAGAAACAGGCCAAGTATGGCGCACGTTACGGATACGGCCAGCCCTGCTACAAGCGCCCGCTGCATGAAACCGTATGATAAGATATTTTCCAAATTAAGTAACCTCTCACAATTTAGCGACCTGTGCGGTTAGCTTTTAGCTAACGGCTAAACGCACAGGTTGCAATTTAGTGCCGGTGACAGACGAGATGATGTTCTCCTCTCACGATCTCCTGCACAACGTGAGAAGAGCAGAACTCATCGTGAGTGCCATGGAAGACGAGGCGCTGGTTAAGGCAGGCTATCTTGTTTACGTGCTTGGTTACCACTCCGACATCATGCGTAACCATGACAATGGTTATATCGTGTTCTTTGTTCAGCATGTCCAGCATCTCATAGAAGCGTTGCTGGGTTGATGCATCCACGCCCGCGGTCGGTTCATCCAGAAAGAGGATTTCCGGCTCGTTCACAATAGCGCGGGCGATAAAAACCCGCTGCTGTTGTCCTCCGGACAGTTCACCGATACGCCGTTTTCCGAATTTGCTCATGTCAACTCGTTCAAGTGCGATTTCTATTGCCTTTCTGTCCCTGTATTTGAAGATCTTGGGAAACCTCTTTTTGGATAGGACTCCCATCGATACCACCTCTTGCACTGAAGCAGGGAATAATGTCCCGGACTGGGTCGCCCTTTGTGGAACATACCCTATTTTCGACCATTGGGAAAAACGCCGCACATTTTCACCAAAAAGAGTCACGTTTCCTTCGCCGGCAGGGAGCAGCCCGAGTATGATCTTGACAAGAGTTGACTTGCCGGACCCGTTGGGACCTAAGACAGCAAGAAAATCTCCGCGGGTAATCAGGAAGCTGATATCTATTAGTACGGGGATCGCCCTATAGGAAAAGGCGACGTTTTCCACCCTGACCTGTGTTTTGTCAGTTTCCACACTCAAGGCCTTTTTTCAGGTTTTCAAGATTCTGCTCCATTACGTCAAGAAAGGTGATCTTCCCGCGAAGCTGATCCGCAGTCAGGTTTACGCAGGGGTTCAGGACCATGGTCTGTGCCCCCACTTCCTTTGCCATAACCCTGGCCAGTTTGTCACTCACCAATTCCTCAAAGTAGATATACCTGACGCCATGTTTTCGCGCGCTTTTTACGAGCTCGGCCAGTCTCCGCGGCGTTGGTTCGGAATCCGGGTTTATTCCGTAAAGGGGGATCTGCGAAAGGCCGTAGCGTTTCGCGAGGTAGCCGAATGCGGCATGGCCTCCAAATACAAACGTGCGTGTGCGGCAGTCTTTGAGTTCCGTTTGATAACGCGCGTCCATGGATTTCAGCTTCCTGTTGTACGCAGAGGCGTTTTGAGCATAATATGCCTCCCCGGCAGGGTCCCTCTCTGAAAGGACCAGCGCTATCCTGTTGACGATCTTGATATCGTTTTCAAAGTCAAGCCAGAAATGCGGGTCAAACAGACCATGGGAATGGTGATCCATGCGCCCTGTCTCCCCGGCCTCGCCGTGCTCGTGGTCTGGCTTTATCAGCGTGACCTCTTTACTTGCATCCAGCACAACCAACCCTTTTGAGTCAATCCCTTTGAGTATGTCGTGAACGTGCGGCGCCATGACCGCGCCTACATAGATAAAAACATCGGCCTTTTGAATCTTCATTATGTCGCTCAGAGTCGGTTCCCACGAATGAGCCTCCACGCCGGGAGGCAGGAGTATGTCTGCATCTATTCGGTTGCCGCCCACCTCTCTCGCGAATTCCTGAAACGGAAATATGCCGGCAACGACTTTCAGCCTGTTTTCAGCTTTCAACAAAGGAGGAAAGATAAAGAGGACGAGGAAGATGACGGATATGCACTTTACAGATTTTTTCATGATGTATCTTCTTTTGGTTCACCTGTTGAGAAATTATCTGTCTGAACGAACCTGCAAATCGAAGATATACCAGAATTTCTATATGATTGGAAAGAGTTTTTGAGGACTCACGGGTTAAGGGATATCTGCATCGCGACCCGCCACTGCTCGCCGGGCGAAAGATCAACAGGCCAGAACGGCATGACAGATACGGCCTGGAGAACCTTTTCAAATCCTTTTTCTGTTTGATAGACGGTGTGTACGGGCAGGACCTTGATAGAGACGGGGGTAGGAAACTGCATGCTCAGTCCGGTCTTGTCATGTTCTCCCTTGAAGGCGACCGATACTACCTCGTTGTGGGTGGAAGAGGCCTCAAATGAGGCGGGCTGATCATTTATTTCAAAAGCTCCCTTTCCTGTCGCCATGATTGGGGGAAACCAGTTATATTCAATACCGAAAATAGAGGAAACAGTGCTCGCAGATCTGTTTTCCAGTTCATGCTCAATACCAAGACTTCCCTGGCCGGAAAAGAGAATGCTTTTTTTCAGAAACAGAGGATATTCTTCTTGGTCGATAATGAGACAGCCTTCTCTTGTCATGGTGACACGAGGACCATCTACGGAAAAGAGGAACGGCCGGTTCGCAAAATTTCCTATGTCGTCAAGAGAGGCGGGGGCCTGGTTTTTACCAGTCACAAGAAAGAACCGATTGATCAGCCCCCCCCTGCGACACAGATCAAAGTTGATGCGCCCCGTCAGTGCGCCGGCATTCTTCTTAATATCATGTATGCTCTCAATGGAATTCGTCTCCTCGTTTTCTGCGGAAGGAGTCCCTGTATGCTGTATGTGATACGATTCCTTGTACCTCGTGAGCGTGTTCAGCAGATTGATGGCGGATCTGAAGTCGGAGAATTCCACGAGTTGACCTCCGCAGCATGGTTTAATGATCGCGGAGAACTCGGCTGAGTGCGCGCATATTTCCATGCTTCCGTCAAAATCCATATCTATCGTATCTATCGCGAGTCCTTCGTACTTACGAAGGGCGTGTTCAGCAGAGATAAGATGCTCCCACAAGGCGTGGCGCAGATGCGGCAGATAGAGTCCTCCAAAGACCCCATGCCAGTATGCGTCATTGCATTGGGCGGCAAGGAGGTGATCGATGATTTCCGGGTCGCAGGAGAGCTTGCTTTGCGCAAGATTTCTCAGAAAGAGCATCTTCTTATGCAGGAGATTTGATTCCGGGTATTTGACGAAAAAGTTGCGCCAGTGGCTGCCTCGTATATGCGGAGAGAAATTTTCCCAATCAGGTCCAAGGCGTGTTTTGAGCGTCTCGATCCGTTCGACATGGGACGGAGGAAGCGCCCATTCCTCCATCTCCACGTAGGAAGAGACAGGAAGGTATGCCAGGCCGGAAGCCGGTACGGATTCGATGATTTCCGAAAACGTCGCCATCTTCATAAACGTATCGGTTGCAGCTTTTACCGCTTCAAAAAAGCCCTTAAGCCACCCGTCTTCATAGACCCATTTGTGCGTGCCAGGCCAGGCCCCGAGTTTTTCTCCGTCATCGATATAGATAGCCATGGGCTGCCTTGCTTCATGCAGTTGTTCAAGGTAAGCGATAAGGCGCTCAGGCATCTCGAACGGTATCAGGTAGCGCAGCCGTTCATCTATTGGAAATACGGCAATGGGTTTTCCTTCGGCCTCAGTAAGATAATAGGCATGCAGGTCTTTTCTGTCGAATCCGGACACGAGGAAATGCCGATCATCGACGATCACATATTCTATACCCGCATTGATAAGGTCTTCCGCCACCTGGGGTTCCCACACCCGTTCGGTCAGCCACACGCCTTTCGGGGTATAATCGAACCTCTTTGCAATGAATGCCTGCATCTTTTCGATCTGCCTGAGGCGATCTTCCCGGGGGATAGCGGCCAACACCGGCTCATAGAAACCGCCTGTCAACAGCTCCACCTGTCCTGTTTGCACGAGTTCCGCCAGCAGTTCAATCACTTCGGGCCGACGCTTGTCGAGCCATGACAGGAGAACACCGCTGAAGTGCACATTCATCTTGAAAAAAGGCTGCTCTCTGACTGCTTCAAGGAATGGAAAATAGCATCTCGTGGTCAGGGAATCGATCACATGATCGTAGTTGCCCACAGGTTGATGGCAATGAATCCCAAAGATAAACTGAAGTTTTTCTTTCATGCTGCTCCTTACCTAAAGTGAGCGGTTCAGGGTTCAAGGTTCAGCTGAACCGCTCAACCCGGGGTCCTTATAGTCAGGTCGCTGAGTGGTCGAGGGATGTAAAGCAGGATTGAATGTTTTTCAGTGGTTTCCTTCATCAGCCCACACAACCAGTCCTGTCGTGTATGGCGTCTCTAATTGCTTGCTGCTCGGCATTATTCGTATGGTGAAACCGAACTTTCCGGTTTGACCGCACGGCACAAAACCGACATAGTGCTGATTCCCGTTCCCGTCGTTGTTTGTTGCTTCCATTATCTCGATGTTACGTTCGACGAATTCCTCTTTGAGATTAAGAGGACCATAGTATAGAGCAACATCCACGTCTTCGGGAGCAAGTCCTGCGAGATGAATGTCAGCCGTTATCTCAAGACTCGACTTGACAGGAAGATCCACCGTCTTGCCGGACTTGATGTTGCTGATGCTTATTGCATCCCAATTCGTCAGCAATTTTTGCCGCCAATCAGCCAGATTGCGTGCCCCCGCCATGTTGTCTTTGCTCAGCTCGTTCCAGCGGCGGGCTGCACCGACGTAAAATCTGTGGGTGTATTCCTGGACCATTCTGTGGCTGTTGAAAACCGCGCAGAGGTCGCGCATTGCATCCTTCATCATCTTCACCCACGGCCTCGGAATGCCGTCAGGACCGCGCTCATAAAACAGGGGAACAATCTCGTTTTCCAACAGATTATAGATATCCCGGCTTTCAACGTCATCTTGAAGATCCCTGTCTTCGTATATCTCTCCATGGCCGATGGCCCAGCCATACCGGGAGTCGTAGCCTTCTATCCACCACCCGTCCAGGACGCTCATATTGAGTGTTCCGTTGGGAATTCCCTTCATCCCGCTTGTGCCGCATGCTTCCATGCCACGGCGCGGCGTGTTCAGCCATATATCAGAGCCCTGGAGGATATGTCTCGAGAGCTTCATGCTGTAGTTCTCCAGGAAGACAATACGATTTGCGATATTTTCATGTCGCGCAAAGTGTGTAATATGCTTGATGAGTTCTTTCCCGTTGTGATCCTGGGGATGTGCCTTGCCTGCAAAAATAATCTGTACGGGGCGTTCTGGGTCTGTGAGCAGTCTTATTAATCGTTCTTCATCCCGGAAGATGAGAGTGGCCCGTTTGTATGTGGCAAACCTTCTGCCGAACCCGATAGTCAGTATTTCCGGATGAAGGGCCGAGCAGGCGGCTTCCAGTTCACGCTTGGACGCGCCCCGGTTTTCTGACTGACGGCGGAGGCGCTGTCGCGCAAAGGTAATGAGGTGTTCGCGGGACCTTTCGTGCGTCTGCCACAGCTCTGAGTCGGGGATTTGGTCGATTGTCTTCCAGACCTTTTCATTGTCCGGATCCTCCATCCATTTGGGACCGAGATACCGGTTAAAAAGCCTTGACATATCCTGAGATATCCAGGTTGGAATGTGGATACCGTTTGTTACCTGAGCTATCGGGATATCTTCGACCGGGTTTTTCGGCCACACTTTTTTCCACATATTCTGTGAGATCTGCGAATGCAGGCGGCTTACGCCGTTGGCGTGGGCGGACAACCTCAGGGCCAGGACAGTCATACAAAAAGGTTCGTTGTCGTCCCATGGGTTTTCCCTTCCAAAGGCCAGCAGCACCTTGAACGCGATACCCATTGTCTGTGCGTAGTCGGGAAAATACTGTTCCATAAGTTCTGTTGAGAAGACATCGTTTCCCGCGGGGACCGGCGTATGCGTGGTAAAGACATTGGTGGCGATAACCAGTTCTCTCGCGGCATCAAACGAAAGACTCTCTTTTTCCTGCAGGGACCTGATACGTTCCAGGGCTGAAAAAGCCGAATGCCCCTCGTTCATGTGATAAACATTCGGCTTGATCCCGAGGCGGTCAAGCACCCGGACCCCTCCGATTCCAAGCACGATTTCCTGGCGTATCCGCACCTCCAGGTTCCCCCCGTACAGTCTCGCCGTAGTATAACGAATCTCAGGCGGATTCGCCTCGGTATTGGTGTCAAGCATATAAAGAGGGATACGTCCCACCATTGTGCGCCATATCTGGATCTGGACCGGCTGTCCCTGAAAGGAGACCTCCACCGTGACGGGACTGCCGTTTTCATCGCGAAGGAGATCAACAGGAAGGTTGGAAAAGTCGTTTTCAAGGTACTCCTCCTGCTGCCAGCCGTCTGTATTGAGATACTGGCGAAAGTATCCTTCCTGATAAAGTAGTGTTATTCCAACAAGCGGGTAATTCAGGTCGCTGGCGGACTTCAGGTGATCTCCTGCCAGGATGCCGAGCCCGCCGGAATATATCCTGAGAGATTCGACGATTCCGAACTCCATAGAAAAATAGGCTGCAAGGCAGTCCACGCCGGTTTCTTTCTTGAGGTCATTCCTGGAAGAGGCTGCCATGTATTCCGTGAATGATTCGTGGACCCGTTTTAGCTCTGACAGAAAGCCCTCGTCTTTGACAAGCTCCTCCAGGCGTTCCTGATCGACCCGACCAAGCAGGTACATAGGATTGTGGCTTGATTCCTTCCATAACGCGGGATTGATCCGGCGAAACAGGATAGATACCTCCGGATGCCATCCAAACCAGAGATTCTCTGCCAGGTCCTTAAGCGGACTCAGAACATCCGGCAACCTGGGCACTACATTGTATTTTTTGAGCGCTTTCATAATGCCTCCCTGTCAGGGCCATGGAAAAAAATAATCATTTCGTCCTGCTTCCTTTTTTTGATCCTGTTTGTGACCTAAATTGAGCTCAACTTAGGGCTCGGCAAAAAATAACTTGGTAGAATTTGCGCCCGAATTTGCCGTAGCTTTAATCGATCTGATTGAGCAAAACCGCAGGAATAGCGAGCTATTTCGAGGACTTTTGCGATTGAAGATCGGTTAAAGATATGGTGAAGTCGGGATGCAAAAATGCTAAGTTATTTTTTGTCGAGCCCTTAGGTGTGATAAAGCTCATAGAGTGGTCAAATGGTCGACGACTCCACTACTTCGCCAAAAGGTCTTGTAATGTCTTTGTGATGTTGTCGTAATGCGTCCCCGGCCAATAGACCCTTTCACACGTATTGCATCTTGAAAACCGTTTGTGTCTTTGCCGGACATAATCCGGCACCTCGTCAATAACTTCCTGCGAGGTCACCCTCTCAAGTATTGTATTACAAAATTTGCATCGTGTGAAGAAAACCTTTTCATCCGGCTGAAGAAGGAGCGTATGGACGACTTCCCGGACCTGGTTTTTTGGATCATTGGAATGGAGATAAATGGCTTTCAGGGTCGCTGTCTTCCGTGTAAGATGCGTATCCCTTGTGAGGAGAATCCGGTCTTCACCGATAAAAGAGAGGACCGATTCAGGGGAGAATGGTCCGGTATCCACGGCGTCATAGCCCATCAGCCTGAGCCATTGAGCCAGTTTTCCCACGGTTCTGTCTGCTGCAAATTTCATTGCGCCAAGATCGTTGAGTTGTCGAGTCCCTCAGGGCTGTACCGGCTTTAATTCAAAGTTTTCCTGGAAAACAGGTGGATTGGTCTCGTATCTTCTGATGGCAAGAACCCATTGCACATCGTCCCTTGCGGAGATGGTAATTCGGTTGGGAATCACCATGGATTCCCTGTACTCAAAATTATCAAACACAATACTGTACGTCAAGTCTTTGCCACCATCAAAGTAGTCTGAGCGCAGGATTGTAAGGGGATCAAGCCTGATCCATACTTTTTGTATGATCTTCGCTCGTTTGATAAGGACAAGAAGGGCTTTGCCTCCTGTTTCGGATTGAATCCGGGCCTGGCTGAAGCAAGCGATAGGGACGGAACCTGCAAGGACATTCAGAAGCTCTTCAGGTTCTATTTTTACGTGAATAAACCGGGCAAGATCAGAGGCCGTGGCATCTTTTTCATAAAGCCGATCTTTGGCGTACACGTAAAAAAAGAGTTTTTCCCCGCCAAAGCCGAGGGTGGCTACAGGCTGACCCCATGGGCTCAGGATGTCAAACCGAAATCTGCGACCGGGAAGGCTGCCTATCCATACGGCGCGAAAGAACTCTTTTTTTCCGTTATCAATTATCTCAAGTCGACCCTGCCCCCGGAGGGTTTCTATCTGTGCGTTATTCTGTCTGACCAGGTCAAGGAGTCTGCCTGCCTCGGCATCAATTTCCTGACACACAGGTGGAATCGGGGTGCATCCCTGGGCTGTGAGAAGAATGGTCAGGATGTGCATTGAAACGAGGAAAAAAGAGATTGATCTTAGAGGTTTCGTCCTCGTTTCTAACATGACAAAAAAGCCTGCAGTTTACGACGAATTAACAAAATCGGGACAACGACTGACACTATTACCGGCAGGGGAGGCGGGCATCTTTCTCATTCTACTATCCGCCTCCGTATACCTTT
>MAXM01000136.1 GCA_001751015.1 Desulfobacterales bacterium C00003106 | reverse complement strand
AGGTGGCCTGAAGCTGTGATGCATAGTTGAGGAAGTTATTTCGTCCCCGTTCCTTAGTTGCATAAGGAATTTTCGACAAGGCGTCTTGTCGAAAATTTTGACCGATAAGGGCTCGCGCAATTATTCAGGTGAAGATTTATACGTTGCTTTTCCATGATGAGCGAACAACAATATTACTCCCGCGAAGGTGTCATGACAGGAAACCGCCTGTTTGGCCGGACGCTCGTTTTTTCGGTGGTATGCCACATTGTTCTGCTGGGAGTGATTATCGTCAGCCCGGAGTTCTCCTCTCGCAAGGTCTCTTTGCCAAACGCGATCAGGGTAAATCTTGTTACGCTTCCGGAGCCGCAGGCGCCTGTAGCAACTGCCCCTCCGGCCAGCACAGGGCCGGAAAAAACAGCTCCGGCATCTGAGATAGCGCCGGAAAAGAGAGCCCCGGCGTCTGAAATAACGCCGGAAAAGAGATCGGCTGCAAAGCAGGGCAAGAAGGTGAACCTGACAAAGACGTCTTTGCCCGTTAAGACATCGGTAAAACATAAGACATACAACGCGGAAAAAGTTGTCAGAACCGCCATAGAACAGATCAAAAAAGACCTTCCGCAATCAGGATCGAAAAAGGTGAATGCGGCAATAGACAGATTGAAAGAGCAGGTTGCGCAGCGCGAGCAAGTTGTGCAGGGGGCCCGGGGCGCGGCCGGAAGCCTGCAGCTTATGGATGTCTATCATGCCGAGATCTGGCACCGGATTCAAAGGAAATGGGCGTTTTCCGATCAACTGGCAAGGGGCAGGGAGGACCTCGAAGCAGTAATGATAGTGAGGATTATGAAAGACGGCCGGATAGAAGAAATATGGCCTGAACAAAGCTCGGGAAACAGGTCCTTTGATGATTCGGTATTCCGGGCAATCAAGAAATCCGATCCTCTTCCGCCGCTGCCGGAAGGATATCAGGACCGGTATTATGAAGTAGGTATCAGGTTCAATCTTTCAGAATTGCAAAAGAGCGGGAAACATGGAGGGCAATAATCGATTGAACAAGAAAATCCTACTCCTTCTCTCGGTTGTTTGCGTCCTGACGTCAGGCCTTGTCACAGTTCCAGCGGACGCCAGGGTATATATCGACATCAATTCTCCCTATCTCAGAAAGGTCCCGACAGCAATACCCGACCTGCAGGACCTCGGGCTTGACAGGAAACACCCGGCACTGACAAAAGAACTTGCCGATCTCATGCGGGACACAATCGGCTTTACCGGTTTCTTCAAACTTCTTGATCCTGACAGTTATCTCGGAGACCCCCGGAAAGCAGGCCTCACCAGGGACTTGATCAAGTTCAAGGACTGGACATCTATCGGCGCCGAATTGTTGATCAACGGGGGAATCAGTTGTAAGGACGGGATAATAAAAACAGAACTCCGCCTTTTTGATACCTTTGGCAGACGTCTGATCATTGGGAAGCGATATACGGGACGTGTTGACGACAGGCGAAAAATAATACGCAGATTCTGTGATGAGGTTATCCGGCATCTTATTGGCGCTAAAGGCTTTTTCAGCACACAGATCGCATTCGTATCAACTACAACAGGCAACAAGGAGATATATCTCGCTGATTTTGATGGCCATAACCCGAGACAGTTTACAAACACGAAGAATATCACCCTTTCCCCTGCCTGGTCGCCTGACGGCAGGTGGCTCGCGTACACGGCTTACCGAAAGGAAAGACCGGACATCTACATCAAGGATATAAAACAGAAACAGCCGGGAAAGGTTATCGCTTTCAAGGGGTTGAACACGACTCCGGCATGGCATCCCCAAAAGTCCCTGCTGTCCGTAACGCTTTCCAAAGACGGAAACCCGGAGATTTATCTGTTGACCGGCTCGGGCAAGATTGTCAAGAGACTCACAGATAACTGGGGGATAGACACATCGCCTACATGGTCTCCTGACGGAAAACAGTTTGCTTTCGTTTCCAACAGAGCAGGGACTCCTCAAATATATGTAAAGGACATAGACAAGAAGCGTGTCAGACGGTTGACTTACGAGGGAAACTACAATACAACGCCGAAGTGGTCTCCAGGAGGGGATTATATCGCGTATTCCGGTCTTGCTAACGGGCGTTTTGATATCTTTGTTATCGGGCTGAACGGCGAGGGACCTTATCAGTTGACTCGATACTCCGGGGACAATGAATCACCGACATGGGCGCCGGACGGCACAGCGATCGCCTTTAGTTCAACAAGGGAAGGACCGGCGCGGATATATGTAATGAATTCAAACGGGGCTGATCAACGTCGAATAATAGCGCTTCCCGGAGAGCAGACCTGTCCCCGCTGGTCCCCAAGACTTTGGTGATGAGTAAAAAGGAAGGCTCCGGCGTCCCCTGTGAAGGGTTTTTGTTTATATAGACCTTCAGATAATTAATTGCACAAGGCTAGAGGGAAAAATTCGAGTAAGGCGTACATTGGGGTACGTTGTCGAGGATTTTGACCGATAACGCCGTGCAATTATTTATGTGAAGGTCTATAGGGACGTCTTTTGCGACAGTCAACTTTATCTGGCCAACATGGAGATATTGTGTTATTTGTACGGTAATCTCATATCTGAAAGGTGGTGAAAACAGATGGCAAAAAGAACAGGAAAATACTTTGTCCTTTTTCTGGCAATTGCGTCCTTTCTTTTTCTTCTCTCCTGCGCAGGCAAGGATGCGAAGCCGGAACTCACGGTGGTGGAGGAAGAGATCGTGATAGAGGAAGAGCCTGTTGTGATCGAAGACATGGAAGCCCTTGAAGAGGAGGAGAGTCTCCTTGAAAGACGCCTGCGTGAAGAGGAGTTTGCAGCAGCAGCGAGAGAGGCGGAACTCCGCGACAGATTTATCAACGAAGATATTCACTTCGAATTTGACAAATCGACTCTTCTTGTTGATGCAATGGAGATCTTGAAGCAAAAGGCGGAGTGGCTTTCTACTCATGAGGACGTCAATATTACAATTGAAGGCAATTGTGATGAACGAGGCACCAGTGAATACAATCTGGCGTTAGGCGAAAGAAGGGCGGAGAGCGCCAAGGCATTTCTGATTGATCTTGGAATCTCGGGCAACCGGATTTCGACAGTCAGCTATGGAGAAGAACGTCCGCTTGATTTGGGGCATGATGAAGCAGCGTGGAGCGCGAACAGAAGGGACCATTTTGCAATAGATTAATTCCTTAGCAAGCCGTGAATGACCCTCTCCCCGTCTCGCAAGGGACGGGGAGAGGGAAGTTCTGAGGGAAACGACGATATCATGTGTAGAAGCATAATCAAGTTTGGGCATGCGGTGTGTGGCATGTTGATTTCGGTCGCTGTTGTCTTCCAGTTTGGCGGTTGCGCCCTTCAACGAGATGTTGTGTCGATCAAATCTGATCTCAGTCAGAGGGTCTCCGCTCAGAATAAGAGCACGAAAAAGGTTGAAGCCGATCTGAAAGCGCATGCCAAAAAATGGGACAAGGACGAAAAGAGGATTCGCGCGACCCAGGCGGAATTGAGGTCTCAGTTACGTCAACTCCAGGAAGAAATCAGAAGCCTCAGGGGTCAATCGGAGCAAACCATACACCTTTTTGACACGTCGAGGAAGAGCGGAAGCCAGGACATAGCCAGGGCTAACACGAAACGGATCCATCGCATAGAGGCGTATCTCGGAATGGAGCCGGCTGAAGAGAGGTCTGTTTCAGCACGGAAATCAGGCGAACGCGCAAAGACCGAGCCCTCAAAGAAATTGACAGGAGATAGACTCTACACCGCGGCCAAGGAGCTTTTTGATAAAGGCAACTACGATACGGCACGGAGCCGGTTTCTAAGATTCCTGAAGGAAAATCCGAAATCCGAGAATGCGGATAATGCGCAGTTCTGGATAGGAGAGACCTATTACCACCAAAAATGGTATGAAAAGGCTATCCTGGAATATCAGAAAGTCATTGAAAAATATCCAAAGACAAATAAGGTGCCGAGCGCTCTTCTGAAACAGGGACTTGCCTTTTCCAAAATAGGAGACAAGGGAAACGCGCGGCTCATCCTGAAAGAACTGGTGAGAAAATTTCCCAAGTCAACAGAGACACAGATAGCAGAAAAGAAGTTGAGCGGGATGAAATAGTTGAAGGTTATTGGAATCGATCCCGGCCTTGCGAGCACAGGGGTTGCTGTTGTATACGGAAATCCGAATCGGATATCGGGTTATTCCTTTGGCACGATTCGTACCTCAAAAGACAGACCCATCGCAAGTCGCCTGCACCACATCTATAATGAAATTCAGAAGATCATACACAAGGAACTCCCCGATATCATAGTGATCGAGGACATCTTTTCTCTCCAGAAATACCCTGACTCGGGCATTACCCTCGGCAAAGTCTGTGGAGTCCTTATCCTTTCCGGATATCTTAACGACGTTCCAACCGTTGAAATACCCGCCAAAGTGGCAAAACAGGTTCTTACCGGCAACGGCAATGCCACGAAAAACCAGGTGGAAAAAGCTGTCCGGCATTTGCTCGATCGACCAACGCCAATCCGCCCCTCACACTCTGCCGACGCGCTTTCTTTTGCCATCATTGGGCTGTACCGGTCTCAGGATCGGCTTAACCGTTGACAGGGGCCGGGGGAAACATCAACTTAGGGAAAATGAATGGATGCGAAACCTGAATAACAGAGAACCATGATTGCCTATCTGGAAGGAAGAGTTCTAAAAAAAGAAGATGACAGAATCGTTCTGCTTGTGGGGCAGATAGGTTATGAAGTCTTTCTGCCTGCAGTTGTGCAGGAAAAGCTTGCAGGAAAGCAGGTCGGCGATGATGTAGCGCTTTATATCTATCATCATCAGACTGAACGTCAGCCCAAACCGGTTCTTATCGGTTTTGACCGTGCAATAGAAAAAGACTTTTTTTCCAGGTTCATTACCGTTGAAACCATCGGTCCCCTGAAGGCCGCCAAGGCGCTGAATCTGCCGGTTGCCCGGATCGCCAGGGCCATCGAAGAACGGGACCTCGCGACCATTAAAAGGCTCAAAGGGATTGGAACGCGGACAGCCAAAAAAATACTGGCCACGCTTGAAGGAAAAATGGGAAAATTCGCCCTGATTTACGAGACCGGGCAGACAGAGGCGCGCCCTGTCGAGGATTTTATGCTGCAGGTCCAGGAGGTCCTTGTCAGTCAGCTTGGCCATAAACGGGCGGAGGCAGACAAATTGATTGCCGCGGCATTGAAGCGAAAACAGGGAATATCTTCAGCGGAAGAACTGTTTGAAGAGGTCTACAGGGGAGAAAGAGAAGGGTGAAAGAGCATACGTCAGCCAAGCACCCATCCACAGAAATAACAACCGGGAGTATGGTCTCAAAAGAGACCCTTCCAATCGACGAAACCCCGGAGATACTCTCTCTGCGTCCCTGCTTACTTTCCGAGTATATCGGCCAATCCGCTGTGGTGGAAACACTGCGTATTGCTATCGAGGCTGCCTTAAAACGTAAGGAACCACTCGATCATATCCTTTTTCATGGCCCTCCGGGACTCGGCAAGACCACGTTGGCGCATATTATTGCCCGGGAAATGGGAGCGAATCTTAACACCACATCCGGACCGGCTATGGACAAGGGTGGGGATCTCCTCGGCCTCCTCACCCACCTTGAGGAAGGGGATGTCCTTTTCGTGGATGAGATACATCGTCTCCCCAAGGTGATAGAAGAATTTCTCTATCCTGCCATGGAAGACTTTGCAGTGGACTTCGTCTTTGACAAGGGAGTGCATGCCCGGAGCCATCGTTATCGACTTAAACGTTTTGTTCTGGTCGGCGCGACCACGCGGGTAGGGCTTCTTTCCTCGCCGCTGCGTGATCGTTTCGGCCTTTTCAGAACGCTTGATTTTTACTCACTGGAAGATTTGGGCCTGATCATCAAACGCTCTGCCCTGCTTCTTGATATCGCTATTGATGAGGAGGCATCTGACGAACTTGCAAGGCGTTCCCGGGGGACACCTCGTATCGCAAACCGGCTTTTAAAACGTGTACGCGACTTCACACAGGTTCGCTCTGACGGCAAAATACGGAAGCAGACCGTGATAGAGGCCCTCCGGCTGGAAGGCGTGGACGAAAAAGGGCTTACGAATCTGGATCGAAGTTTTCTTCAAACCATCATGGAATTCTACAGTGGGGGACCTGTCGGGATTGAGGCCATTGCGGCTACTCTTCAGGAAGAAACCGACACACTTGTGGATGTCGTGGAGCCTTATCTGTTGAAAATCGGATTTGTCACCCGAACATCCCAGGGGAGAAAGGCCAGTGAAAAGGCGTTCAGTCACCTTGGGTTTCCGTATCGGCACACGCATAAAGGACCGGGGAATTGAACGGTTCGGAACGAAAGGCCGGAGAAATTCCTAATGACTGATTGAGGCATGCGTTATGGAATATGAAGAGGGAAAGACGGGCCGGATATTTGTGCTCCGCTTTGATCATGGAGACGATTTTGTCAGCCTGATTCATTCATTTGCAAAAGAAAAACAGATCAAAATCGGGTATCTGCATGTTATCGGGGCCTTTCTTGCCTCCGATATCGTGACCGGTCCCAAGAGGCCGGTGTTGCCGCCGCAGCTCAACTGGACATCCTTTTCAGAAGGGTGGGAGGTCCTGGGATTCGGGACGATCCTGTGGGAGAACGGGGAACCGAGGATACACGTGCATGCAGGCCTCGGCAAGGGGAAGAATACCTTGCTGGGCTGCGTAAGAAAGAGAGCTGATGTCTTTCTCACAATAGAGGCCGTCATTACTGAAATAACGGATATAAAGGCATGCAGGAAATTCAACAGGAAAGCAGGTGTGTCTATTTTGGATTTCACGTAGGATGCTGTTGGCAACAGGCCTTACGTTTCCTTTCACAAAAAAGATCTGTTTGCAGGTGTGATTCTAAAATTCCTTGTAAACCCGGGCCAGCGGGTGCCCCCGGGTCTTTATCACAAGATTCAGAAAATAGCCGTATGGAGTCTGGACAACCGAGTACCCGGCGTTTTCCAGGCGTTGCCGGGCCCTGTCTAACAGCGCCTTGGCCCTGGTTACCTCAGCCTTTTCTTCCCCTAAGTGTGTGAATGAATGCAGAACGACCTTTGTGATTTCCCACTTGCGGGCCAACCATTTTGAGTTTTTCACCAACTTGGTCTCTGCGGAACTCCCGTCTTCCACATCATCAGGCTCGATATGAACAAAAGCCACCACGCTGTTTTCGTTCTCAGCAGGCCCTGCGTCCGGAGCATCCTCCAGCGTTTTCATAGCGCAAGTCCAATCAAAACGCTCACAATACCAGAAGAGCACACGCATCGTCCTCCCTATTCCTTCCCTCCAGTCATTTCGATCATTCTTCGATAATCGAACCATACCTGAGTTTGCGTTTGGGCACAAGAAAAAGGTGTGAGTCCCTGACACTTTGACTTTTTGAAGACATAACC
>MAXM01000135.1:1817-4545 GCA_001751015.1 Desulfobacterales bacterium C00003106 | reverse complement strand
CAAAAGACCCGCAGCTCCGTTCATCGGGATAGGGACGCCCCTCGCCGGGCGCCCCTCCCATTAACAAAGGAGACAAAAGATGAAGATGACACATACCAGATTACTTGTATCGAATTACAATGACTGCTTCATTTTTTATAGAGACATCATGGGGTTTGCCGTAGTGTGGGGTGATGAGAATGGTATTTACGCAGACTTCGACGCAAACGGTCATCTACTGGCATTATTTGGAAAAGCTCCAATGGCGGAAGCTATCGGAGCTGAGTCACCGAAACCAAAATCAGAGCAACAAGATGATGTGTGTCTAATCTTTGCTGTGGAAGATGTAGATGGCACTTATGATTCGTTAAAACGGAAAGGTGTTATCCCGATAAACAAGCCCCATGATCGAAAAGAATGGGGAATTAGATGTTTTCATTTCCGCGATCCGGATGGAAACTTGATTGAACTTAATAAAGAAATCGGAATGATGGGCTAAGGAACCTTGTCATGAGACACAAACCCGTTTTAGTCATATTGTTGATCTTTCTGTCGGCAATAATACATGACGCTTCAGGTCTTTTTGCAGCCGGACCTGACGAGCTCATTATCGCCAAGCCTTTTGGCCCGTCCGTAAAGTTTCCTGATCCAGCCAAGGGGAATAACGGCTGGTACACCAACGAGGCAGGAGTGACTGAAACGCTTTTTGTCCTTGATCATGATATGAATCCCAAACCCTGGCTTGCCGAATCATTCATAAATGTCGGTCCGTTAGTCTGGGAGATAAGGCTAAGAAAGGGGATACTTTTTCATGACAATACACCCTTGAACGCCTCGGCTGTCAAGCAGTCCATTGACCGGATTTGTGACGAAAAAAGCGAGGTGTTCAACAAACGGATACAGCAATTGCTGGACCTCAAAACGATCAGGGTCAAAGATGATTATACCCTGGTCTTTGAAACCGGCAAACCAAATGCCGCCTTTATCTATGATCTGACATCGCCGGGAACGGGGATTATCGTGCCTGACGACAATAAGGAAAGGATTTGCGGAACAGGGCCGTTTGTGCTGGAAAAGGTGATATTGAAAAAAGAGATGGTTGTGCGCAGATTTGATGAATACTGGGGGAGAAACCCAGGGCTTGAGAGGGTCTATATTAAGACCGTGGCAAACCCCATGACCCGGATGCTTGCGTTTGAGGCCGGCCAGGTAGATATAGTAACAAATTTTTCTGAAAATGATGCGGAACGTGTTGCGTCAACTAAAGGTATGGGAATCATTCACAAGCCCACCAACCGGCTATGTTTCTTCTTTGTAAGGGTGGCAGACGGACCCCTTGCTGACCCGCGTGTCCGCCAGGCCCTCAATTTCGCCATAAACCGGCAGGAGATTGTGGATGCTGTTCTGGCCGGTGTCGGGGGAGAAGTCGGAGCGTCAATTTTCCCCGGGGTTCTTCCGTGGAATAATCCAGGCCTGCAACCGTATCCGTATGATCCTGCCGGGGCATCGAGACTCCTTGCTGAGGCCGGGGCCAAAGACACTGATGGAGACGGGATTTTGGAGATACACGGTCGGCCTCTTGTGCTAAACGTGTGGACCTATGAAACACGTGCATCGTTAAAACTGACTATTGAGCTGCTGCAGGTTCAGTTAGGCAAGGTCGGCATTGCCACAAAATTGAAAGTGACGAGAAAAGGCACGCCTATCAACCAGGCCATGCGAAAAGGAGAGGTGCACCTGAATCTGCAGATGTGGAACGTCGCTCCTCAGGGAGATCCTGATTATTTTATCTCTAACATCTTTACCCAAAATGGCGGATCAAACTACATGGGGTACCACAATCCGGATCTGGATGCATTGGTGAGCAAGGGAAAGACCACGTTCGATCATGAAGAGCGCAAAAAGATCTATGACCGAATCCAGAAAATCATCTATGACGAAAGCCCGGTAATAGTGCTCTTCCACAAATCGACCGTCTCCGCTGTCTATGATTATGTGGAGAACTACCGGATTCATCCGGCGGAAAGATATATCCTGAGCCCGGAGCTTCGTCGGAAACAGATGCCTGTCCGCTGAAACAATACTCCTTTACCGCAGCCTGACACGGTACCTGAGCGTATGACACGGGAGTAGTGAGAAGATTGCATAATACAAGCTCATCTGACGATCATATCCTTGTCGTGCAGGATCTGGTCGTTGGTTTCCCAAACAAGGCCACGGGATCAAGGAAAGAGGTCCTGCACGGTGTATCACTCTCCCTGAAACAGGGTGAAGTCCTTGGTCTTGTTGGTGAATCCGGTTCAGGGAAAAGCGTGTTTTCCCGCAGTCTTCTCCGTCTGGAGTCCCCGGCAGAGATCATTTCCGGTTCGATTCTGTTGGACGGCCAAGAGCTGACAACCAAGAGCCCGCGGGAAATGCGGGCATTCAGAGGCGAAAAAATCGCTATGGTGATGCAAGATCCGAGAAACGCGATGGACCCTGTCTTTACGTTGGGGAATCAATTCAGGGAGGTTATCTCAATGCATAAGGCTCCGGGGGAGGGAAAAGGGCGCGGCAAGGCGGATCCTCTGAGAGGGACATACGAGCTTCTCAAAAGCGTAGGAATCGCGTCTCCGGAAGAACGGTGCAGGCAGTATCCCAATGAATGGAGCCGGGGGATGTTACAGCGCGCCCTGGTTGTGATGGCCTTTTGCAGTTCCCCGAAGGTATTGATACTCGATGAGGTCACATCCGCTCTTGATCCGACCGT
>MAXM01000135.1:261-1774 GCA_001751015.1 Desulfobacterales bacterium C00003106 | reverse complement strand
GAACATGATGCCGGAATCATCCTAATTACTCATGACCTTTCCGTGACCCTGGAGGTATGCGACCGTGTGACCGTTCTGCAAAAGGGCTCTATTGTGGAGACGGGCGCAGTGCGGGAAATATTTGACCACCCGGTTGATCCATATACCAGCCTGCTCGTATCAGGTATGGAACGGGGACGATAGCAGAAAGGACCAGTGACACATCCTTTTTTGAGCATACGCGATTTTGGTGTAAGATTCCCTGTCAGATCAGAATCGTTTCGTCGCGGTCGCTATTTTTATGCAGTACGCCACATATCTCTTGATGTTCGCAAAAAAGAGACTTTCTGCCTGGTCGGTGAAAGCGGGTCCGGCAAGACGACGCTGGTGTGGGCGATACTCGGACTCCATCCGTTTGCCGAAGGTGAAATGGCCTTTTGCGGCCGGTCAATTAAGCGGAGCAATGACCCGGTTCATCAAGCGCTTATATCAAATGCCCAGATGGTCTTTCAGGACCCTGTTGCCGCTGTAAGTCCTTTTCTCACGTTAGGCCAATCCATCGAAGAACCGTTGCGTGCCAGGGGCGTAGGAAAGAAGGAGAGGGCGGCGATTGCGCAAAGACTTGCAGCAGAGACCGGGCTTTCGCATGAATTGCTTGGCCGTCGTCCTTGCGAGGTCTCAGACGGTCAGAACCAACGGGTATGCATCGCCAGGGCGCTTTCGACCAAACCGGCTATTCTATTCCTCGACGAACCCCTGACCGCGCTCGACGCAATCGTTCAAAGGGAGGTGGCGGAATTGCTATACAGGATGAAAAAGGATTACAATGCCACTTTTTTTCTTGTCACCCACGATCTTGGCTTTGTCAAGAGATGCGGAACCACGGTAGCCGTGATGTATCTGGGAAGAATCGTTGAAAGAGCGGCAAAGGAGACGTTTTTTTCCAACCCGTGTCATCCGTTTTCTCAGGCCCTCTTGTCGAGCGTGTTGAAGCCCGGTATATGGAAGGGCGAACGGATTGTTCTTAAGGGGGAGAGCCCGTCTCCGCAAAACCCGCCGTCCGGCTGTGTATTTCACACAAGATGCCCCCGAAGGCTTCCGGTGTGCGAAAAGACCGCTCCTGAGGAGAGGCTGGTCGGCGCAGAACATGCGGTCTGTTGCCATCTGTTCTGATTGAGGGACTACGTTCTGCTCGCTGTGCACCTACTTTGTGAAAAGCCATGATGCTGAGATTTCTGCTCAAACGCACAATTACTGCATTTTTTGTATTCATCGGCGCGACCTTTTTTACGTTTGGCATGATGATGTTTGCTCCTGGTGATCCAACGCTGGAAGTGGCCATTGCCCGCTATGGGGACGAAGGCCCGGTGGATGACGCCACTATTGAATGGATCAGGGAAAAAGAGGGATTGGACAAACCCTTTCTGTATCAATATGTTGATTGGGTAAAACATGTTCTGGTCCTCGATTTCGGCCATTCGCTCGTGGAAGAAGAGCCGGTGTTCGATCTTATATGCACCCGTTTTGCAAAGAC
>MAXM01000135.1:0-193 GCA_001751015.1 Desulfobacterales bacterium C00003106 | reverse complement strand
GGTTGCCGTGCTGGGAGTCTCCATGCCGAATTACTGGTTGGGCCTGCTTCTCATTATTATTTTCTCCGTGAATCTGAAATGGCTTCCGAGCTTTGGATACGGCGGCTGGCAGCACATAATCCTGCCCGCTATAACCCTGGGCACCGCATTGACGGCCTATACTACGAGGATCATGCGTTCGGCAATCATCGAG
>MAXM01000134.1:8424-10992 GCA_001751015.1 Desulfobacterales bacterium C00003106 | reverse complement strand
CTGTTATATTGATGGTTCCTATTTTTGTGCCTGGCGCAGGCATTATTAGTTTCCGGGTGGCTGAAAGCTGTTTTTTGAGAATACCTGGAGGCGTATTCCTGTCAAATTGTTGTATTGTTTCTATGGTTTTTTCTGTATTTGCACGGTCAAGCGCTTCTGCCCATCCTTGGAGCAGGGCTTTGGTGAATCTTTGAACCGTATCCGGGCGCTCTTTTATCATCTGCTCCGAGGTAACCACAGAGTTTGCAACAAACTGAACGCCAAACTCGGCAGGGTTGAAAAAGAGAACTCTTTCCCCCGCGTTTCGCAGTTTTTCATCGATTATGACTCCCTGTACATTGAGGTAGACAGGCCAGATATCGACCTTATGCCGGTAAAAAGGGGTATAATCGTACCGGACGCTGAACAAACGGACTTCGTTATCTAATATCCCCTCCCTTGCCAAAAGCGTTTTCATGATGGTTTCATCATTTCCACCGTAAGTGATCCCGATGGTTTTACCTTTCAGGTCCGCAAGACATTGGATACGGGGAATATCGGCCCGGTATATCCATTGAAGAGGATTGATCTGAAATATCTGGGCAATCACCACGACGGACGCGCCTCTGGAAATGGCCCTTATTACCTGGTCTGCCGACGCAACCCCGAATTGGGCGCGTCCGAGTTCCAGTTCCCGTATGGCGTCGCGTTCAGGGCCCCCCTCTTTGATGGTGACATCGAGGCCGTGTTCAGCAAATAGTCTGTGTTCATGCGCATAAAGATCACCCACAACGCTCATGTTGAATAGCCATTTGAGCCGGTATGTCAGGCGTTCCCCTGATCCGAAAGCGCCCGATGCGCTCTCTGCGGCCGGAATCAGGACAAATACGGCAATTGCAGCAACGATGATGGATATATTTACAAATATGCGGTAGACAGGTCGCACTTCAATCCGTCCATTTCTTTTTTGCCAGATATCCTGACCATTCCAGGAGTCCCTGATAAAGAGATATTGATATCCCTATCATAAACAGCGCAATAAGAATCCTTGAAAGGTCGCTCTGGTAAAGAGCTATTCGTATACTATAACCGATGCCGGAATCGGCTGCAATAAACTCGCCGACTATAGCGCCGGCCATGGCAAGGGTCGCGCTTCCCACTATGACTGTTGTCAGTTTGTTCATGTTTTCATAAGCCCGTATCTTGACCTCCAACTGCCATCGCATTCTTCCTGTAACCCTGTAAAAGTGCTCAATATCGGTTATTGGCTGGGACATAATGCCGAGAACCGACAAGAGGAGGGGGAAATAACAGATCATCGTGGCGATCAAGAGCCTTGGTAGAAACCCATCGCCTAAAAGTATGAAGATTATGGGCGCAAGCGCGACAATGGGATACGCCTGAATGTTATATGCAGCCACCTTGACAAATGAGCCGAACCAGGTCGTCCGGCGGCCTATGATCCCGACGAGAAAGGCAAGACAGATGGAAAGAACCTGGCTGATAACCGCAACTGAAAGCGTGTCCATTACATCAGACGAATACATCGGAAAAACCTGAAGAAACGTTGTCCCAATGTCAGCAGGGCAGGGGATAACATAATCGGAAAGATTAAGAACATATTTTATGGAAAGGAGAATGGCCAGCCCTGTGAAATAGATGATCAGGAACTGGGAAATGCGCCTATGAAGCATGCATGATCTCCAGCATGGTAAGCTCAAGGTCTTCTTTTTCTACTGTCTGACCTGTCTTATGGTTCTGGCCTTTGACTGATACAGTCCGGGTTCCGTTGTGGAGACTGCGAAAAACCAGTATCTCGTCACAGCATCTTGAGACCTCTATGATATTATGTGAGATGTATAGAAAAAGCCTTTCCGGGAAGAGGTCCTTTATCTTTAGAATGATCCTTTCTCTTGTAAGCTCATCCACGTTTGCAAGGCTTTCGTCCATGATGAGAAGCTGAAAATCCTGCAGGAGGTAACGTATCAGGTTTATGCGATTCTGTTGCCCTAAGGAAAGCTCGGAAAATCTCAACCGGATATGTTCCCGAAGACCGAAGGCGTCAATAATCTCGTCCATCAGATCTTGATGGGAAGGGGATGTGATTTTTGCGAGATGATTGCCGACACTGGACCACCCCGGAAGTCTTTCAAGGTTGTACGAATAAAGGAGGTCGTCCATGTCCCCGGTCTTGATTTCCCCGGAAAATCCTTTGAGATCGCCCGTAATAATCTTTGCCAAAGACGTTTTCCCGACACCCGAGGCTCCGAACAGGGCATGAAATCCGGGTTCAGTGATCTTGAACGAGAGGTTTTCAAATAGACAATTGTCGGTATTCGGGTATCGAAGGCCTATATTACGCCCTTCAAGAATCATCGACAGAGGCTTTCATGAAAAAAAGGTTTCGGCATGCGTTCTATCCTGCCTCATTTTTTCATCAGATTCAAGTCATACTTTGCGGAAGATAAGGAACGGGGAGTTGATATGATTGGAGGCGGCAACCAGATTCGAACTGGTGAATAGCGGTTTTGCAGACCGCTGCCTTACCACTTGGCTATGCCGCCCGTAATATAGACCTTTAGATAATTA
>MAXM01000134.1:5882-8367 GCA_001751015.1 Desulfobacterales bacterium C00003106 | reverse complement strand
GTGCAATTATTTATGTGAAGGTCTATAGATGATGAACTTTTAGCCTATTACAGTTGGATAGTCAAGCTGTTTTTGAACCTACAGAACCCCTTGCAGCCGCTCCATTACATCCTCGTGGGTAATTGCCTTCATGCACACGGGGTCCCTGCATTGCCGTAAGTTGCAGGGCGAGCAGTAAAGAGGCTTTTGTATTACCTGACCCCTGAAGGGACCTGTCCTTCGCGGATCTGACGGGCCGAACAGGGCCACAACGTTTCTCCCGAGTGCGACAGCAAGGTGCAACGGCCCTGTATCACAGCTTACTACGGCCCTGGAACCTGCCAGGACCTCTTTCAGTTCGTTTATGGATGTCTTGCCGACAAGGTCTATCACTTTTTGATCCGCCATGGCCGCAATCTTTCTTGCCATACCGATATCTTCCTTTCCTCCTGTGAGTATACTTGCAAGAGAAAACCTTTGTTGGACGGCATCTGCGAGAGATGCGAAGCCTTGTTCCGTCCACTTGTTTGCCGGTTTTGTAGCCCCGATATTCAGCACACAGTAATCCCCGGGCAACCCGATGGGATGATTATTGGAAACCGGTATCTCCCAGCGCACGTTATCCGTGGGCACACCAAGATGGCTTGCAAATTCGAGATATTGACAGACCATGTGGGCGCCTGGATCGGACTCGGATATCCTCTCAAAAGGAAACAGCCACGTCATCTCCTTGCACCTCTTTTTGTCGAACCCGATATGCCTTTTGGCCCTTGCCGCAATGCAGAGCATGCCTGATTTCAATATTCTCTGGAGGTCAATTGCAATATCAAAGGTCTGGTCCCTGCTCTGCCGCAGGAGATCAGGCAGAGCAGACCTCCACCTTTGTTTGTCAAAAAGAATGGCCCTGTCCACGTGCGGGTGTTCTGATACTATGGGATAGCTCAGTGGTTCCACGAGCCAGCTTATGCGGCATTTCAGGTCTGTTTTCAGGATATTGACAAGAGGCAGGGTGTTTATTACATCTCCTAATGCGCCAAGCTTCACGATCAATATGTCCATCATTGAACAGACTCGGTCTGTTTCACGTCTTCGATGGCGTCAATGATTCGGTCTATGATCCCTGGTATTTTTTCCTCCACTCTTGTCCAGGAAGGGAGATCCCCAGTCTCTAAATGCCCATGTTTTATTCTTGCTTCTGCATCGAGAATGGCCTTTTGAAGGCCGAGTTTGTTGAACTCTTCGAATTCGGAGTTCATGGTGGTGTATCTCCAGAACATATTCGATATATTCTGTGGCGCGCCAAGGAGCTCCCCCACATCGTATATGGCGCCAGTAATTATCTTTGTGACGAATCGTTCTTCTTCGTCCCTGTCATAGATCAACCCGTTGAATCTGGCGTTCTCAGCGTACTTTTTGATAAGATCCTCTGCCACGGATTGGTAGGTTATGGCCAGATCACGGAAAAAATGGCTGGAGACCTCCAGACCTTCCTCAACGATCAGGGCTTTGAGCAGTGTCGTAACGATATCGATCGACATCTTGTGAAGCCCTTTTTCACCATCGGCCACCGAGATTTTTTGATGCTTGTGATCGAAACACCCTCTGGTGAATTGCACCTGCGCTATCTGGGTCGCTTTGCGATAAACCTCTATCAGGGACAGTATTTCGACACCCCAGTTAAGCGTATACCTCATCCGTTTCAAGAGGTCTATATCAATGACCACCTCACCGGAAAGCTGGTAGTGAAAAAGGAGCAGGAAATCAACAAGGCGCAGCACCTTGTCTTCACCTGTGTCGGTAAATTTTCGTTTCAGCGCTATGAGAATAGGGTCGACCAGGAGCCTCTTTACACGTCCGAAGAAGCGGTGTCCGTCACTGCGGACATAGTAGGCCTTGGAGAACTCGTAATCAAAGGCCTGAACCGGAAAGAAAAGCTGGTCGAGCTGGGGCCTGCGAAACGTCTTTATGTCCGCATCCAGGAGGCCGACAGAAGTAGCGCCGATCGCAATTGCAACGCCAAAGGACATGAAAAGGTTTCTTCCCTTCCCACGTCTGCTCAGATTTATGCCCGCATCCTGCATCAGGTCATACAAACCGGAGAAATGAGGTCCGTCATTCCACTGTACAAACAGATTATCTATCCCTATATCAGCAATAATACCATACAATTGTTCTATATCGTCCTTTGTGCCCTGATCAACCCCGAGGATGATCTTGGCAAGATACTGCGCCCCTTTCAACTCCCGGAGTATGTTTTCAAAAACGGGTCGGCTTTCAGGGAGCGTGAACTCGGAGGCAAGCGCCGGTATAATAAGGACCGGCTTTTTCCAGCGGGAAAACCTTATCAGCTTCTTGAGAAGATCAACCTCGTCTGATAATTGATAAAAATCTGTTATCTTCGTGCTTTTCTGGGAGAAGTTGGACATGGCAATACCTCGGACAATATGGTTGAGAGAGTTATTCCGTCCCTACCTAAGTTGAGCTATTATACCTCGAAAGGCCATAA
>MAXM01000134.1:4809-5788 GCA_001751015.1 Desulfobacterales bacterium C00003106 | reverse complement strand
GCTAATCGCTCAATTTAGGTCCTGAGAAGTTCACAACCGAAAACTGGTTACGGATGAGGCAGTCATGCTGACTCGTCTATACGAACCAAAGTATTGTCGCATATTTTGTTCATCAGGTCAAGATCACGAGAATTGCCCGCATTCCGTACCGTTTCGGGTTTGGGCGGATATTCCGTTCCTAAGAAACAACTATGACAAGGAGGTCTTTAAAGGTGCAGAAACGATACACCCGGCTTGCACAAAGGATGAGATTAGAACACCCGTTTCTTAGGATGTCTTTTCTGCATCCTTTTTGTAACTGCGTTGCAGGGCGCTTTTGAGGGCCGCCGAGTGAAGCTTTCCCGCGAAGTGTACCGGGCTCTTTCCGTAAATCGGGTCCCACCCGGCAGGGTCCGCCGTACAGAAAAACTGTGTCTCCAAACCGATGCGCACCACCGCATCCTGCCAGGGCAGGCCTGTTACGCATGTCGCAGCCTCCCATGTCGCACCGCAGGGCGCCCCTCGCAGCGTCTCTATGCCGGCAATCCTTCCATCAGCAGTCTTCACCGCGAACTCCGGCATGCCGAAACGTTGCCCGTAATAACCCAGGCAGTCCTGCCTGGAGAGAGCGCATCACGTCGGAGGAGTCAGCACTCCCTTGACCTGCAGCTTTTTCCCTGAGGCGACCATGGGGATCTTTTGTCGGGAGCACGCCACAGCAAGGTCATGAGAGAGGTCCGGATGTTTTAAAAAATCGAGAACCAGGTCCGCGCGGATGCCGCAGGTTAGATATCGTTGCGTGTCGTCGATAAAAGAGGGGAGGGGCGAGTCTATCGATATGATCTCCAGACAAAAGAGCCCGTGACCGTGCTTGCTTATGCCCTGTATCTTACTTTCACCGACTCCGTCTTGCTGATAAACCAGAATTTTTTGTGTATGAGTCTTCATTTTGTGAGTATATATATAGACCTTCAGATAATTAATTGCACAAGGCTAGAGG
>MAXM01000134.1:0-4801 GCA_001751015.1 Desulfobacterales bacterium C00003106 | reverse complement strand
TATTTATGTGAAGGTCTATAGTCCTTCGGGATGGTTCCCTGCGAATGATTTGTAGAAATGCAATTGCCTGATCTTCTGATTTTAGTTGCTTGTTGCCAACCTGTTCTTGCGCAAGTCCAGAGATTCGTGTATCACAAGACTTTCGGTGTTTCAAACACTTTCGACCTGATTGCGTTTTGACGGAATTCAGGGTATATGAGATCTTGTTGGAGGATAGTATTGGAGGTCCGGCGGTATGAGCGGTAAGGTTAAACTTGGAATACTTGCGATCGTCGTTCTGACAGGCGTTTTTTGCTTCATATACCACGATCCCATACTCGATCGTGTCTTAAGACTCTATCGTTTTTCTGCGGATCGCGAAGCGATCCAGGCGTTCATATCATCTTACGGTCTGTTTGCGCCTCTTTTGTTTATTTTTATTCAAATACTCCAGGTCTTGTTTGCGCCTGTTCCTGGTGAGGCAACAGGTTTTATCGGAGGTTACCTGTTCGGGATAGTGCCCGGGTTCATCTTCTCAACGATCGGGCTCACAGTCGGTTCCTGGGTCAATTTCTCAGTCGGTCGTGTCCTCGGAAGACGTTATGGGGCTCGAATCATCCCGCCCCGATATCTCGAAAAATTTGACGCGTTGATAAAACAGCAGGGAGTAATTGTTGCTTTCATTCTTTTTATTCTGCCGGGATTCCCCAAGGACTATCTTTCCTTATTTCTGGGTTTCAGCAAACTCTCCACAAAGGTATTCCTTCTAATGGCCGGGATTGGCAGGATACCCGGGA
The DNA here is from genome assembly GCA_001751015.1 of Desulfobacterales bacterium C00003106. GTDB lineage: Bacteria > Desulfobacterota > Desulfobacteria > Desulfobacterales. Next base: position 4,025 of record MAXM01000134.1, on the reverse strand, counting down.
CATTCATGTTAAGCCTCCAGGGTGCGCAGGTTTACCAGCAGAACTACGGCACATTTTTTATCCTTTTTCTCATCTCGGTAAGCCTTGTCCTTCCCGTTGTCTGCTACCGTGAACAGATCTACCGGTGGATAGAAAAAATCGACAAAAAATAGGCTTTTTTATTGACAAAATAGGTCAAATTTGAAATAATATAATTATGTTATCATAGGGGGTGAAGGGGGTATTTCTTGTCTTACTGGACGTATCGCGAAGAACTCAGCCAGCAGCACAGACTGCGTCGATCCCTCTATGAATTGTTGCGGGACGAACTAGATTACGTCTTGATCCAATACGCCCTGATAGATTCATATCGAAGATTTTTGAACAACAATGTTCCTTATCCTTTTGTGGAAATGCGTGAGCTGAAACCCCGCGCAATCATACCTGATATAGAACACAAACTGCACAACAGCCTCCTTGTTCTCTTTCTCGAAGATGTAATTCCGGGTACGCACAAGAAATACATCCGTTTTTTTGACGACAACAGGATAGCAAAGGAAAATATTCTCAAATTATCGTATTTTCAGTTGCACAAGGAATACCGCCAGAATCTGAAGTTGTTTGAATCACGTCAGTTCTTCTGGTTTCTCAGGGGTCTTTTATCTGTTGATTATGCACTTCTTATACAAAGAGATCCGACCGTAAAAGCAAAAAGCAGATACGCGCTTACTCATTTTCATGTGAGGATCGACTGGCCTATTGCCGAAGCAACCGAAGACCTTGCATGCAAACTGAGGTACATTCAAAAGGACCTCTATGAAAAGGGCGATGAATATGCCGAAAACCTCCAGAAGAAATTTTTTGAGTACTACGGGCTGCATTTCCTTGCCGGAGGGAGGCGAACAGCCGCCAGTATAGCCGCTCAGTATTTAAAACAGCTTTCTTCTATTTCTACGGTATATGTTGGGAGTTCAGAGTCGAGGTCGTTGAACAAGATCTCTGAACGTGGCTACACCCGGTACGTCCTGATCAAGTTGGACCGGGATGAGATTGCAAGCATTTGCAAGACTTACAATATGAACAATAAGATGTTTGCAAACTCTTATTTGCTTGATGAGACAGACGACGGCGGCGTGGGTATTTTTCAGACCACATATTCCCATACTGTCCACGCCCATCCCCCTGATGATGGCAAGTTGAGAGAATTAGACAGCGAATACTTCTGGCTGACAGTCAAAACCCAGCATCTCTTGCCCCGGCATGAAGCATGGGGCATATCCCCTCTTCCTTACAGCAAAATCTATTCCGTATCTTAGGATCTCATGGACATCTTAGCTCCTGCAGGTACGATTGAATCATTTCATGCCGCTGTTGAAAGCGGTGCGGATGCAGTCTATCTCGGCTTAAAAGGATTGAACGCCAGGGCCTATGCAAAGAACTTTACCCTGAAAGAACTCGCCCTTTTACTTCCCTATGCCCGCAAGAAGGGCGTAAAGATACATATTGCTCTTAATTCCCTTACAAAAGAAAGCGAACTCAGGCAATTAGTCCGTACGCTTGCCGCACTCAATGAACTCGGTCCGGATGCCGTAATCATCCAGGATCTTGGTATCTATCACCTGATCAAGTCATACTTCCCCCGCCTTGTCATTCACGGGAGCGTCCTTATGACGGTCCACAATTCCCCGGGCGCCCGGCAACTTTACGAGATGGGTTTTTCAAGGGTTGTGCTGGCAAGAGAGATGTCCTTGGAAGAGATTGCCGCTGTGAGGAGATCGTGTCCTGTTGAGCTGGAGGTCTTTGTTCACGGAGCGCTATGCTATTCTTATTCAGGGCTTTGCCTTTTTTCCAGCTATCTCGGAGGAAGGGGCAGCACCCGGGGGCGCTGTACCCAGCCCTGCCGTCGTCGTTACAATGCGGGAAAACGGTCCGGTTATCTTTTCTCGCCAGGTGATCTTTCTGCCATTGACATGCTTCCCGAACTGAAAGAACTAGGCATAAAGACGATCAAGATTGAAGGACGGATGCGGAGCGCCACATACGTAAGAACGGTTGTAAAGGCATACAGAATGGCTCTTGATGCCCGGCGGGAGGGAAGCAATAATGCAGTCAGTCAGGCAAAAGATCTGCTGAAAGAGGCGATGGGACGACGCCTCACCAAAGGGTTTTACACAACCGCCGGCAGGAAAGATATCTTGTCATCCGGTCTTTCGGGAAACATAGGGCAATTTATCGGTGTAGCAAAACATACGACAAAAATGAGGGTGACACTCTCCATCAGAGTGCACCTTTGCACGGGAGACAGGCTGAGAGCGGATTTTCCAAAGACCGGGGAGCGGACGTCAGCCACGCTCAGGGAGATGAAGGTCGGGCGGAGGAGTGTTGCAGCCGCGAACCCCGGCCAGATCGTGACCATCTCTCTTCCTTTCCATTGTCCGCCTGGAACCGCTTTTTTTAAGGTGGACAGCAAATCGTCGCATGAAGATCTTTCTTCAAAAAAGATATGGGAAAACATAAAAAACGATGCAGGCCGTTTAGTCAAACGTACAGGGGCTATCTCTGGCCTGGAAATCCAAAAGATCATCTCATCGTGCAAGGGGAAAAGAGATCGCAGCAGGAAACCAAACAGAGAACCAGCGCTGAGATTCAATCTAAGACAGCGCATCCCTGATCCCGCATTCCTGTCCGGGCGACAAATAATAATCGATCTTTCAAAGAAGAACTGGCCCCTTTTTTCAAAGAGACTCGGTTTGTACAGGCGGATAACAGGATCGATCTGCTGGTCCGTCCCCCCGGTCATCTGCGAAAAAGACATTCCCTTTTTTGAGAAACTGATCTTTTTTCTTGGAAAAAAGGGGTTTCGCAACTGGGAAATCAACAACCTGGGACACCTGCAATTTTTCAGGAAAGGTGGTGTCAGGCTCCAGGCAGGCCATCAGATGAACCTGCTGAACAGTTGCGCCTTCAAGGCCGCAGGAGAGCTGGGGATCGCCGCAGGCGTTGTTTCAATCGAAGCAGATCGTAATGATATCAAGAATATCCTGGAACAAACCCCTGTTACGGAACCGGTTGTTACCATTTATGGCAAACCGGCTCTTTTTACCTCGCGTCTGATACCAAAGGGCCTCAGGGACGGCAGCTCTGTTGTGAGCAGAAGAAAAGAACGATACTTTTTTTCGACTGGAGACGGGACGAACTATCTCATTGCCCAGGATCCTTTTTCCCTTCTTCCTTTCCGGGAAGAACTGACAAGAATGGGGTGCACAGGTTTCATTATAGATCTCTCCCACGAGCATAGGCCTTTGTCCACGCTGACGAGCATTTCAGGCAGGCGCCGCGCGCGAACTCACGCGCACTTCAATTACAAGAGAGGATTACAGTAAAATATTATCCTGCAATAATGCCGTAGAATAATACGTCATATAGGCAGTCTACNNCTTCATAAGAGCCAATTTTTTGAGCAGCTAACCAGGCGCTGAAACGCGACGGGAAAAACCTGGCGGTTTTCCCGCGTCTTAGCTTCATAAAATGAAGTTAAATCCAAAGAATAGAAATGTATCAGACCAACCGCGTAACTATCAAGAGCAAGGAAGATTAATTGAACCTTACTGCATATGAAATTGCTCTCATTGGTATTGGTGGAACAGTTATCGGTTCCCTTCTCGGTGCGATCCTTGCCTACCGTTTCCAAACGAAATGAGCCACCATTTCCTATGCCCATCTGTCGCGATTTATCATGACCGTCTTGAAATGTCACAGGAAGGAACAGATGACCAAGAACAGGCAAGACAAGAAATCATAAAAAAACTTGAGCATATTCTGTCTTTTGCTAAACCAAAATGATATCCAACCTGTTAACATTTTATAACAATCGGGTCCACTTGACCGGAAATGGCCGCCCGTTTTTTATTTGGACATTGCGGCCCGGCAAGTGACCCTTAGCTGTCGTATGCGCGGCAAGAAAAAACTTAAAAAGAGAAAGAATATCGCACATAAGGAAGAGGTGACCAGATGAATGTTATGACAAAAGTATCTGATTTATCAAT
>MAXM01000133.1 GCA_001751015.1 Desulfobacterales bacterium C00003106 | reverse complement strand
CTATCTACCAGTTACAAATCTTGTTTATCCTGTGAAACAGGGACGAAATAATTTCCTCAACTATGCATCACAGCTTCAGGCCACCTTTGCCCGATCTCAAATCCCAAAAATATCAAAATAGCTTGCTATTCCATCAACTTTTGTGATTTGAGATCGAACAAATTTGGCCCAAATCTATGCGCCTGCTTGGGGAAGTTATTCCCTCCCCGTTCCTGTCTAAAAATATGCACCCAATTGAATTCTACATGTCGGCACAATGGTTTTTTATGAATTCCCGAACATACCAGTCTACAATCGCATCATTAAACAGAGTCATATCCAATTGCTTGGTGAATGCGGTCAACTTGGCCATTATTCCCAGTTGCTTCTCAATAGTAGTTCTATCATACTTGGTCATTCTGCCATCAAGGACATCACCGGTCCTGCTGACCTGAAAATCTATCCTTTCCAAGATCTCCTTTATCAGTCGAGTCCTTCTGACACGTCTGTCATCGGATGCCCCGCCACCTTTAAACAGGAAACGGATATAGTTATCATTGATGGAGTCACCTGCATACGCCTCGAGAGTCTGCAGATGATAGCCGAGTCTGATGCTGAAGTTCATGTATTCCTTAGATATTATAGCAAAGCTGGTTTCCGAGAATAACTTGTCGGCCTTAGGGTCCACGGTTGCGCAGGTAATTGCACTGAGAAAACCTTTTTTTTCAGGCGGGGGTCCTGGCCATTGTATGGCCGTCAACCCTTTTAAGAGAGCCTTCATAGGGATGGAAAGAATATTATCGGGTGTGATTTTGCTTGAACCATTTTCTACTCCACCCCCCAGGTCTATCACACGTATGTCAAGGGGGACTTGCACCACCAGTTTTAGGGATTTGCCTCTGCCTAGATCTGAATTGTCACTGATCGTGAACATCTCATTCATCGCCATTTCATGGGCAAATCGGGTCATGTCATGAAAGGTCTCACAATGTTGGGGATTAAACCTCTCTTCATCTCCAGGATCTACGAGGTTCAGAGGGGCAATCTTTTTCAAAACAGCTCTTAAGAGACAAAAGACAGGGGTATTCTTGAATGATGTATCTTTTTTTTCTGCCTCGACAAGTTCCTTTACGCGCCCCTCATAAATCTTCCCATCAGTAGCATCAACAGTGATTTCCTGGCCGGCCTTCAAGGTCTTCATGGCTATCTCGGTATTAACTATGGTGGGCACGCCATACTCTCTGGAAATCGATGCCATGTGGCCTGTAGGACTTCCTACGTCTGCAATAATAGCGCTGGCCTTGTTCATGACAGTCACAAACTTCGTAGATGTATGTTTGCCTACGAGGACAGCCCCTTCAGGGAAGTCCTTTAGTTCTTCCTCTTTGCCGACCAAATATACTTTTCCGGCGCCGACACCTTTGCATGCAACCTGCCCCTTGTCGATCAAGATCTTATGGCCCGGCAAAGGTGTGGGACTACGCCGGCTCCGTTTTTTCGCTATGATCCGAAGAGGTCTTGCCTGCAGAATGAAGATATTATCCTTCAGATCAAGCGCCCATTCAATATCCTGTGGCTTCCCATAGTGTTTCTCAAGCATCAGGGCGTATCCGGCAAGGGTTTTTGCCTGGTCATCAGTCAGACAAGACCTTCGCCTTATGTAATCCGGCACCCTGACATCTATTACACCCCCTTCAAGGCCGCATAAGAGCATAAAATGCTGCACGGGTCGGCTTTGCTCCAAAATGGTCCCGGGAAGATCCCTCGAAACTACATGGGTGGCTGATTCTACTTTGCCGTCAACGGCATATTTTCCCAAACCCCAAACACCATTGATTATGATCCCGTGCCTTTCTTCATCCGTGGGATCACGCGAGTACATAACCCCACTCGCTTTGGCCTCAATCATTTCAACCACTCCAACGGCCATGACCATGTCTTTTTGCTGAAACCCTTTGCTTTTATTATAGAATATGGCCTTTGACGTAAACAGACTGGCGATAACCTCAACATATGCTGATATTACGTGGTCAGGGCCGACATTGAGTACGGTTTTGTATTGCCCCGCAAAGGTGAATTCGGCATCCTCATGGATGGCGCTGCTTCTGACAGATACGTTGAATACGGCCCTGTGAGCTATCTTTCTCTCAAGTTCCGAGACGGCATCTGATATGCTTTCCGCCAAATCAGAAGGGATGCGGGCCTTCAGAACCAGGTCTTGCGCCTTTTTACTTGCCATGTTGAGTTCTTCTATATTCCCTGTATCTACCGAAGAAATATCAATCTTGTGTATCAAGTCATTATAATCCATAAATCTCTTGAAGGCATAGGCTGTTATACAGAAGCCCTCAGGGACCGGGAGACTGAGCCTGTTTTTCATTTCCCCGAGATTGGCATTCTTGCCGCCAACACTGTTTACCATCTCCTTTGTCGCATCTTCAAAAGGGATGGTGAAATCCGTCTTCGGAATCTCCACGTCTTTGGCAAGGGCTTCCTTGATCACGGAGTCGGTTTTTTCAAATGCCTCATAGAGGTCACAATATTTTCTGTTTGAAAGGCTATTGAGATAATCTATGATATTCTTAACCCGTTTTTCCACGATTTCACACTTAGAGTTGACATAGTTCATGTCAACCATGGAATCCCCTAAGAGCGTTTCCTCCATATCCGCGATCGTTTCCAGAATGAGGTTGTTATCGGAGAGGAGTTTCTGAAAGCAATCATATCTTTCATTAAACGACGTTTTTGCAGAATGAGATGGTTTGGGAGTGTCGGCCTTTTTAGACTTAATCTTCTTGAATATATTTAACAAACTACTCATTGGACCCCTCAACTTAGGGACTCGGAAATAAATAATTTCCAGAGATTGCGCAGGATTTTGGTTCGTATTCAAGACGCATCAAGGGGCGCATATCGGGATATGCAACGCAGAAGACGATCCGAAAGACAAGCAAGAATGGGCAATTATTTATTCCCGAGTCCTTTACCTTTTATTGCCTGTTATCGGATTGGAAAGTGCTTGAGCAGCCACCTCAAGACTTAAGAATATACGTGGTAATCTGGTGAAATATATCATGCATTTTTACTGTGCCTACCACGGTTCCCGCTTGCATAACCGGTAGCAGATTTGTATTGTGTTTAAGCATGAGATGGGCTGCTTTCAGGAGATGATCTTCGACATCCAGGATTATGTTAAACGGTTTCATAAAATCCTTTATCGGTCTTTTCAACTCCTTAAGATTACCGGTTGACAAGAACTCTTTCCATTTATCAGGAACTTTCTCCGGAGAAAGATTTTCAAACTTTGGCTGGATATCTCTTATTATCTCTTTCTGGTCTAAAACACCAATCAGTCTATAAGACGCATCAAAAACCAGGATAGTCTCATGGGCTGTCTCATAAGAAAAGTTCAACAGAACAATAGCCTCTTCCAATGTGGCCCAATACGGCATATGGGGGTAATCTGTGATGGGAATCATCAGCCCTTTCAGATTCTTGGTTTTAGCCATCTCTTAGTCCTCTTTTTCTTGATAGGAGACCCACTTCAGCCGAGAAGGCAGGTCACAGG
>MAXM01000132.1:5796-6037 GCA_001751015.1 Desulfobacterales bacterium C00003106 | reverse complement strand
TCACTGACAACATCCGGGATATCCTGGAAACGTGTAGGAATATTGCAGTAGTGGGGCTAAGCCCTAAACCGCATCGTGATTCCTTTATGGTTGCCCGGTATATGCAGGAAAAGGGGTACCGCATTATTCCGATTCATCCCAAGGCCCGGGAAATCCTCGGAGAACGGGTCTATGCCGACCTTAGCCAGGTGCCGGACCGAATAGATATGGTGAATGTGTTCAGGGCTTCGGACAAGATACT
>MAXM01000132.1:1808-5669 GCA_001751015.1 Desulfobacterales bacterium C00003106 | reverse complement strand
TAATTATCTGAAGGTCTATATGCGCCTGCTTGGGAAAGTTATTTCGTTCCCGTTCCCTGGTTTATGCCATATCGCGCCAGCAACTTCTCAATGCCTGCCACGTCAGACTCGTTCATCTTCTCCCCGGATTCACAAGTGCTTTTGCTTGAGATGATTCCCATTTGCTGCAATATCTGTTTCACCACGGAAGCCGGCTCCCTGCAATAAAAACTGTAGAAATCCGCAAGCATGTTTCCGGTTTGCCATGTCTCGTAAATCCGATCCGGCCAGGTCTTCTGCTCATCATTGGTGTTCAGGGAGGAATTCGTGATTTTCCGCCAGGGCGCAGGGAGGAAATTGCTTCCTCCTGCAAGCACCCCGCTGGAACTCGGACGTTCAAGGAAGTTCTTTTCGTCACCGTCATATATCCTGAAGCGCTGGTGGAAACGGATAGCCTGCTGGTAGACAAGAGATCGTTTCATCGATCCGGTGAATATCAGCCCGATAATGCGGTTGTTTTCGGAGATCTTCTTGAGCACGCTCGTACGAATGTTTTTGTGATAAACCGCGCTCTTGAAACGACGCACAAACGAAGGATTGTTGCAGATAATGAATTCAAATGGGGTCTCCAGCGAGAGGGCCTTGTAAAACTGAGGAAGATTACGGTTGCTGTGGTACCAGATAGGGGTATCTACCCAGAAGACCGGACCCGGATAATTGTATCGATGAATCAGGTGATCAAACTCGGAAAGGATGAGAGCTGTCTCTCTGGATGTATTGCCCGTCACGGATATCAGGACAGGACAACGTCCTCTTATGCAATCAAGGGCGGCCTCCACCAAGGTCAAACGCTCTTTGGCTGCAAGCGCCAGCCCCTCTCCCCAGACCGGATCATTCAGAAGGACTGCATCTACGTCTTTCAGGACATGTTCTACAAGTCTCTGCAGAGAGGCGGCATCCACGCGGGATCCGTGAAGAGGGGTAACGAGCGGACATATCAACCCCCTGGGACATTCAGCAGTTCGTGTCTCCATTGAATCTGAAATCACCTTTTCCCAGGACATCATGGAGGTGGAGAATGCCTTGGATTTCCTTTTTTGCATTTGTGATGGGAAGGACCATGATTTCGTGTTCTTCCATTACATTAAGGGCGTCATAGGCATAACTGCCCGGCGAAAGCGTCTTGGGATCTGCGGTCATGACATCTTCCACACGTTCCTGCAGGACAGCATTACTTTTGACTAAAGATCGTCTGATGTCTCCATCCGTAATAATCCCGACCAGTCTCCTGTCTCCTGTTTCCGCGACCAGCGTTGTTCCGATCTCGGAGCGGTTTATTTCCCTGATTGCTTCGTCCATTGTCACGCCCTTGTGAACGACCGGCACATGGCTGCCGGTCAGCATGATCTCTTTCACCCTGACCGCAAGACGCCGGCCCAGTTTGCCGCCAGGGTGGAATCTCTTGAAGTCGCTTGGTTTGAAGTGTCGTTTGCTGATCAGCGTCACTGCAAGAGCGTCTCCCATGGCAAGAGAGGCTGTCGTGCTGGCAGTGGGGGCCAGCCCGAGGGGACATGCCTCACGTTCCACGCCGACGTATATGACAATATCACTGTGTTTTGCCAGTGTCGAATCCGTGTTTCCCGTGAAGGCTATCAACGGGCAGCCGGTATTCCTGATACTTGGTATGAGAATGTTGAGCTCATTGGTTTCTCCGCTGTTGGAAAGGGCAATCACGACGTCTTTTCTGGTTACCATGCCCAGATCTCCGTGCATTGCCTCTACCGGATGGAGGAAAAGAGCAGGTGTCCCGGTGCTGATAAACGTAGCCACGATCTTGCGTGCCACGATACCTGATTTCCCGATGCCGGTGACTATAGTGCGTCCCTTGCAGCGGAAAATCAGATTGACCGCATTCACAAAATCCTTGTCAATTTTTTCTACGAGATTCAGTATCCCCTCAGCCTCAATGCGGAGGACCTCCCTCGCCTGCTGCAGTATCATGAGTTACCGTTTCCCATCGCCATGAACCTGGACCCTTCGGACGGGTTTGAAGAATGAGCGTTCGATGTTCACTTCAAGGTCGGGAAAAAATGGAATTTCCTTTACTGTCAAGTCTGCTTTCCTTTGTAGAAAAACCGCTCCAGTATCCTGTGATACGATGTCCAGGCCGCTTCAGGGTCTTCTGATGCCATGAAACTACGGATTCCGTTCACCTTTGAATCGAGTTCGTCGAGATAGTGCAGTATCACCGCTTCAAGGGTCTTGGGCGGTTCAGGAGAACCAAAGTCCCTGGTGCCGTGATGACTTACAATCATATGTTTAAGGAGGAGGGAAAGCTCTTCCGGGAAGTCCTTGATTTTTGCGATCTTTGCTTCGAGCATCTCCAGGCCGATCACGATATGGCTCAGGAGTCTGCCTGCATCCGAATAATCAATGTGGGTTTCATAGCAGAGTTCATGGATTTTGCCTATGTCATGGAGAACAGCGCCGACCATGAGAAGGTCCTTGTTAATCCCGTCGTAGTGGTCTCCGATTTTTTGAACCAGAAAGACAAGAGAGAGGGTATGTTCCAGCAAACCACCAACATACGCGTGATGCATTTTTTTTCCGGCAGGCGCCTTGCTGAAGGCGGTGACAAACTCCCTGTCTTCAAAAAAGGCGTCAAGGAGTTTTTTCAGGTAAGGATCTTCTATCGCGCTGCAGATAGAAATGAGGCCGGCCATCATGTTGCCGGAGTCACGTTCGGAACTCGGGATATAGTCCTCCACGGAAACAGCGTCTTTTTCGCAGATCTCCAGATTCCGGACAGTGACCTGGAGCCGGTCGCGATAATTCGACACTGATCCCTTTAGCCGTACGTAATTGCCGGCAACGAATCTTTCGGCAAGCTCCCTGACGTTATCCCAGGCCACAGCCTTGATACTCCCCGCCTTATCGGCAAGAGTCAGGAGAAGATAGGGCGCCCCATCCTTCTTGTGAGCCAGGTGTTTTTCACTAACCAGGAAGATCTCGTCAACGGCCTGCCCCGATTCCAGCATATTGACAAAAAGGGTTTTCAAGATTTCCTCTGAGAAAAGATGCGCTCCAGATGTTTCAGGTGCTTTATTTCGTCATGGTCGGTCATGTCGCATCGTATAGGAGTTATTGAAACCAGGTTTTCGGAAAGACTATGCCCGTCTGTCTCTTTGTCGTGATCGGTAAATCGCGTCTGGCTTCCCTGCCAGAAATAGGTCCGGTTTTTAGGGTCGGTCCGCCTGTAAAACGCTTCTTCTATGCCGGATATGCCCTGTTTGGTGATTCGGACTCCTCCTATCTGCTCAAGATCGGGAATATTCACATTTAAGAATGTCCCGTGGGGGAGCCCTTGTTTGCGGACGAAATCGACCAGATCGCGGGTAAAACGCGCCGCTGTTTCAAGATGCCCGTCAGGGCTGTTGATGGAAACCGCTATGGCTAAAATCCCCAAAAGAGCTGCTTCCTTGGCTGCCGATACGGTCCCTGAATAGTGCAGGTTTATCCCCACATTCGGCCCCGGATTGATTCCCGAAATTACTATGTCCGGTCGGTCCGGCAATAACTCCTGAACCGCGAGTTTTACACAATCGGCAGGCGTCCCGCTGATACTGTAACCGAAAAGCCTGCCGTCTTTTTCTATTCTGTCAAGAACAAGGGGAAGATGAAGTGTAATGGCATGTGCCGCCGCACTCCGCTCGCCGTCGGGTGCAACCACAGTAACGGTATGCTGCTCGTCCAGTGCCTCTTTCAACACACAGAGTCCGTCTGCATGTATTCCGTCGTCATTGGTCAACAAGATGTTCATGACTGGCGATGAATTGTCATTTGTAGCATATCGGGAATCTATACCTTGAACGATCACAAAAA
>MAXM01000132.1:0-1706 GCA_001751015.1 Desulfobacterales bacterium C00003106 | reverse complement strand
TTTTTCTTATTCTTAACAACCAGTTGGGTCGTTTCAACCCGGAACCGTGAACGCTGAACCGCTCAACCCAAGTAATATAAAGATTACCAGAACAGAAAATCATCGTCAAGCAAAAGGTATGTATTCACATATCGTTCCTGTTGCCGTTTATCCACCAATCCTCTTTATCCTTTTCAAACCACCACTCATCCGAGCCGGTCTTAATGATCTCTTCACAAAGGGTTTTCCCTGCCTTGGTGCGAAGCCGCTTCACAATGAACGAAAGCCAGGTTTCAGTATATGTATTGCCAAGATCCTTCAGGGCCTTCAACTCCACAATCAATGCGAGTTGATCAGCATCGTGGGCGATCCTCGCTTCTATTGTTTCAGCCCTGTTAAACTCCTCTATCAGGCCTTTCAGGTCAGATGCGAACGGGAGGCCGGCTGTCATATCCTTTACCGCCCTGTCTTCATCCACGGTCACGTATTTTTTTTGCACATAGTTCATATCACCGGTGCGGGCCTCCGCAAGGTCATGCATCAGGCACATTTCAATGATCCTGGCACTGTTCGCTTCAGGCGCCATCCGGGAGAGGACATATCCGATAAAGGCGGCAGCAAAGGAATGCTCAGCCACTGACTCTTTGCCTGAACCGAGAAAAGAGTACCCTGATCTTGGTATTTTTTTCAACAACCGCGCCTCAAACAGCAAATTTGCAATCGATTTCATCATATCCCCGGTTTTTCGAAAAACAGTTTCCGCCAAGCCACCTCCACGGCTATTGCCGATTTTGATAGTAGAATGCGCAACTGCCGAATGTCAAACAAAAAAACAGCCGTTATGTGTTGATGTGGCCCTTACAGGCCACGAAGTATCAGGAGACTGGAAATAGACAATGTACATCTCAAATTGAGCGATTTCCGAGTTTCAAATCCTGGGGAAATCAACTGGTCAGATAAAAGACTGAAGAAAGCCTGTGGCCTTCAGTCTATCTACCAGTTACATATCTGCCTGATTTCTCAGGCGCAGCGGTTTTTTTTTGTTTTGTTGATGGCGGATCGGGGCTTTTGTTCATGATATCAGGAGGCTGGAGATGGACCAAAGAGGGAGAGAGACTGAGGAATTCCTTGCCGGCTTTCTTGTTGTGTGCTCAAGGCCGGCTGATTATGGCCGGCCTTGAGCAGATCGGGTTATTGTCTGGTTGAGTTACTATGGCAGAGTGCTTCCGAGGATATTGATTTCGGCCATACTTGTCCAGGGGTTTCCGTTGACCTCGGAGAGGGCGACAAAACAGACGTAGCGGGCCCTCTTTGCGTCAAATATCCTTTCTTTTTCAGTACTGTCACTGGCAAAGGTTCCGGTTGCAAGAGCTTCTTTCCATATTAGGCCGTTTTCACTGAGATAGATGCTGAAATCAGCCACTGTGCCGTTTGTTCCTCCATCTTGACGAGGCAGATACCGAAATCCAGCCACTGCATATGTGTTGCCAAGGTCGATCAGGATCCCATGGGGATGCTCCGGACTGGCCTGGGAATACTCGGTATGCCAGAAGGTATCGGGCCGGCCGTCGATGGCATTTTCAGCAGCTCTGTTGTTAGCTACGGTCTCTTCGCTGTTTACGAATACAATGCTCCACTCTGATTGGGGAATCAGGGCGTAATCCGGAGTATTCGCCTTGGCCGGATCCGTTCCCAACTTGATTTCTTCACCGTCAGTAACACCGTCT
>MAXM01000131.1:3231-6768 GCA_001751015.1 Desulfobacterales bacterium C00003106 | reverse complement strand
CATGAAGCCCGTTGATTGTCCCAGGAATACCTTCCACGCACCTTCGGCTTTTCATTTACAACATACAACAATCCTGATATATAATGCTTTTAACCTTCGTTTTTCAGGCGGAAGTCATTTCGTCCCCGTTCCAATGGCCTTAAGCGGCGCCCCTGCCGCCAGCGTCCCCTGTCTTTTAATTATTATGTACGCCCAACAATTTTACATAGTAGCCAATGTGTTGATGGTGATAGATGCGCTTATCCTTATCGCCACAGGATACGTGGGTTATTCTATCAGCCTGGAAGCGGCGACTGAAGGCGTTGTTATGGGGTGGTATGACTTCCTCGGCCTTGTCCTGTTTCTGATGTTTGTCAACAACTACTTCATGGGGAGGGCTGGTTTTTATTCTGCACGGCGTTTTGCCTCAACATGGTCTATGATAAAGGCGCTTTTCATTGCTGTGCTGTTAAGTTTTGTTCTGCTTTCTGCAGGGGTTGTCTTGATCGGGATCAAGGCTTTTTCGCGCGTATACCTTGTTGCGCATTTTGTTTCGGCATTGATCGCATTGATCATTACAAGGGTGGTTCTATATTATTATCTGGATCGCCGTGCGCGGACGACATTTAATAGCCGGCAGATCCTTTTGGTCGGAAGCACGGACAGAGTCATGGCCGTGGCCGAAGCCCTGAACAAACAGCGCAGTTGGGGACACCATGTAGCCGGCTGCCTGAATGTGGACGGCCAGTCCAAGCCGCACGCAGGGAATATTCCGGCGCTGGGGCGCCTGGAGGACTTTGATGCAATCCTGAAAGAGCGTCAAATCGATGAGGTCATATTTGCATTGCCAAAGGGTTCTCCCGTTGATTTGGGCAGATATATGCTGAAGTGTAAGATAACAGGCGTGGCTGTGCGAATTGTTCCGGCATTGTTTGACCTGAACGATTCGAGTCTCAGAGGAGAAAGCATCCAGGGTATCCCGACCTTGACCGATTATGCCGCGATTACCAGCGGGTCCGGCTTGTTGTACAAGAAGATCCTCGATCTTGCGGCAGGATTCCTCGGGTTCATGGTGTTTTTCATATCATACCCGATAATGTGGCTGATCATCAAGATAGACTCTCCGGGACCGGTTTTGTTCAAGCAGCTCAGGGTGGGGATGCATGGGCGTCGGTTTTATCTGTACAAGTTTCGATCCATGGTAGCGGATGCGGAATCGCAAAAAGCAGCGCTTTTTGCAAAAAGTGAGATGAACGGTCCGATGTTCAAGATGGAACGCGACCCGCGTATCACCAGGGTAGGGCGATTCTTGCGGAAGACATCATTGGACGAATTTCCCCAGTTCATCAATGTGCTCAAAGGCGAGATGAGCTTGGTGGGCACACGCCCTCCCACACCGGATGAAGTTAAACAGTATGAGGACTGGCACCGCCGGCGTATTTCAATCAAGCCGGGTATTACAGGCCTCTGGCAGATATCCGGAAGGAACGTGATTACGGATTTTGCCGAGGTGGTAAAATTGGATCTTGAATATATCGACGGGTGGAGGCTCAGTAAGGACCTTATGATCTTATGGAAGACCGTGTGGGTGGTGTTGGCCAGGAAGGGGGCGAAATGAGAAAAGCGCTACAGCGCTTTTCTCCGTTAGGGTTAAGGGACGCTTCGCTTGCTATGTATTCCCTTTTGAATAACTTTTTTCCTTAAGCGAACCGGGCCTATAGCTACTGGTAGAGGAATATATAATGAAAAACAATTTGATAAATAAGAAGGACTTCTCATTGTGGCTCTCCTGCGGAGTTCTTGCAGCCTGCTTTTGCCTTCAATATTATGATGGTTTCGGCAACATGATAATCAGATGGAATAGCGAGGATTTTTCGTATTGTTACCTGGTCCCGCCTTTATTCGTTTACCTGGTTTATACCAATAGGCGGTCTTTGAAAGTGCATGAATTGCGCCCTTCCCTTATAGGGTTCGTTCTTCTCTTTTTTTCCGGTCTCCTGTACTTGGGGGGCAATCTCGGGTCAATCGAAACGCTAACCTATCTGGCTCTATGGGTGGCCGTGATCGGAGTGGCCTTATTGCTTGCAGGGGGCAGGATGGTAAAAGCCCTTGCCTTCCCCTTCCTGATCCTGGCGTTTATCGTCCCGCTTCCTCCGTTTTTGAATAAATTATTCACGTTCAAGTTGAAGCTGATCTCCAGCGCTTTATCTGTAGAAATGATGCACCTGGGAGGACTTTCTGTCTTCAGAGAAGGAAACATTATCGACCTTGGCTTAACGCAACTCCAGGTGGTGGATGCGTGCAGCGGGCTACGGTACGTGTACCCATTACTCTTGACGGGGCTTGTGTCCGGGTATCTGTTTCACAGAAGGTGGTGGGAGCGTGTCATCATGGCCCTGGCCACCATACCTATATCGGTCTTTGCCAATGCCCTCAGGATTGCCATTACCGGCTATCTCACTATAAACGTGTCGCCACAAGTAGCCGAAGGTTTTTTCCACGGATTTTCAGGCTGGCTTATTTTCATGGTATCGCTAGTGTTTTTGGCGATAGTGAGCTGGCTGCTAAAACTCAGCAAATCGAGGTTGGCAGGGCAGGAGCCGGCGCAGAAAAAAGAAACGAACCCCAACGCCGATTCTTTTGACCCGCGTAACATACGACAATCATACCTCTGGATTGCATCGGCGATCTTCCTGGCATTCTGGGGCGTGAGCACGGTCCTTACTTCCGCTCATATCAAGCCTCCGAGAAAAACCTTTGAGGAATTCCCGACAGTGATCGGCGACTGGCAGGGAGAACGATCATATGTGAGCGAAAAAATACTCGATTCCCTCTGGGCGGACGATTATGTGCAGATTCACTTCAGCAATACACGCACGGGGGACATGATCCTTTTTTTCGTGCCTTATTATGAGTATCAGAAAACAAGACACACAGCCCATTCGCCGGTGTCTTGTCTGCTCGGAGGCGGTTTTGCGNNAGACAGATGGTCCTTGAAAAGGACGGAGAGTTGCTTTTGTCCAATTACTGGTTTCAGCAGAGAGGCCGTATTGTTGTGAGCGAATACCGGAACAAATGGTATCTGTTCTGGGATTCCGTGACAAAGAGACGCACAGACGGGGCCTTGGTGCGACTGGAGATGCCGTTGACGGCAGGCCGGGATATAGAAGCTGCCCAAGCCGTGCTGGATTCCTTTACGCAGGAGTTGATGAAGATTCTTCCTGAATATGTTCCGGGGTAGTCTTTTGACACGGGTCGCCGATGGCGACACGCAGATGACATGGATGAACGTTTTTGGACATGAATTGTATGGAGTAAGGGACTTGGCAACAAAGTTTCTTACACGGCAAGGTCTATTTGTTACATAATAACCAATCAACTACTTGACCCGCAGTCTTTGGAGACAAACGTATTATGAAACTCAGACTATTTATTGGATTTTGGTCCATCCTTGTCGCGATGCTGATTGCATCCTGCAGCGGTCCTGAAGAAAAGAAAATGGAGTTTTTCAACAAGGGCAAGGCCCTTTACGAAAAGGGTCAATACGTGCAGGCGCGA
>MAXM01000131.1:2099-3171 GCA_001751015.1 Desulfobacterales bacterium C00003106 | reverse complement strand
CTGCTCTCCAAGGCAGTGGAACTTGACCCGGATATATCAGGTGCGCAGGCTGCCATAGGGAAAATCCTCTTTATGGCCAAGCAGACCGACCAGGCCAAGGAAAAAGCAGATCTTGTTCTGGCCAAGAACCCGGACCACGAAGATGCGCTCCTGCTGCGCGCAACCTGCCTTATGGCAGATCAGGAAGAGAAAAAAGCAGAGACCATTTTGAGATCGCTTATTGAGAGGAACCCGAAAAGGCCGGAGCCCTATCTGCTTCTTGGTAATCTGAGGTTGAAGCACAACGATCCGGCAGGCGCTCGAAACATACTTCAGGACCTGTTGAGTCAGGATGAAAAGAACAAGGTTGCCCGTCTGGCGCTGATCCGGATTCTGGAAAAGGAAAATAATCTTTCAGAGGTTGAAGATGAATACAAAAAGCTGATTGACCACGATTCGGAGAGCGATGCCGCAAGGTTGATGCTGGCACGATTTTATTCCCGGACCGACAGGAGCAAGGCGGCTGAAAAAGTCCTTAATGACTTAATCGAAGCTCGTCCTGATAAGGTGGAGCCGCATCTTTATCTGGCCCGGTTTTACGAAGAAAAAGAGCAAAATGATGCGGCGATTGCGGTACTGCGCAAGACGATTGAAGATATGCCTGACAAATACGCGGCATATGAAATGCTGGCAAAATATTATCTGCAGACTGAGGCGACGAAGAATGATGCCATACAATTACTGAGTCAGTTCATGACAAGAGTCCGAACCGGTCCTGATTTCTTGAAGGCAAAGCTCTTTGTCGCAGGGATTCATTATCAGGAAAGGGAGCTGGACGAGGCCCTCAAGCTGGTGGAAGAAGTCTTAAAGGAGAATCCCAAAGATGTGCGCGCCCACGTCCTGAGGGGCGACATGCTGGCTGCCCGCCGGGATTTTGCCGGGGCTATTGGAGAATACCGGGTAGTGCTGCAGGAAGATCCCAAAAACCTTCCGGTTTCTTTGAACCTTGCCAGGGCGCATCTTGCAAACAACGAGGAAGGACTTGCTGAGGATACCTACAAAAAGATCCTTGAAATCAATCCCGATGACACAA
>MAXM01000131.1:1526-2058 GCA_001751015.1 Desulfobacterales bacterium C00003106 | reverse complement strand
CGCGTGTTGGAACTCGAACCTGATTTGCCCCAGGCAAACTACAAGAACGGCGTGATAAAACTCATAGAAAAAAAGCCGGAAGAAGCAGTGCCCCTTTTTGAAAAGGCGTTGAAAGTGGACCCGGATTTTGTGCCGGCGCTGAGCCAACTGGCATATATGCTGGTCAAAGAGAAAAGGCTGGACGAGGCCCTGGACAGATGCAGACAGCAGATTGCCAAAAGCCCAACGAACTTCCGTTACTACATTTTGACAGGAAGGCTCTATGCCTTTGGGAAAGATATTGACGCAGCCCGCAAGAATTTTGAAAAGGCCCTTGATTTGGAACCGGACAGCTCCGACGCTCTATTCAGCATGGCCCGGCTTGAACAATCTTTGGGCTCAATCGACGAAGCCCTTTCAAGATATCAGAAACTCCTCGAAAAGAATCCGAATAATCTTGGTGTTGCCATGCTGATCGCCGCACTGTTAGAGCAAAAGAGTGAGTATGGCAAAGCAAAAGCGATCTATGAAGATGTTTTGGCAAAAAAACCGG
>MAXM01000131.1:955-1344 GCA_001751015.1 Desulfobacterales bacterium C00003106 | reverse complement strand
CTGCTGTTGAGTATTGAGGAAAACATTCGAAATGTGCCTGTGCTTAACTACCATCTCGGGATGATATCTTTTCGGCTGGGAGAAAAGACTGAGGCAAGGCAGTACTTGCGCCTGGCGATAGACAGCAAGCAGCCGTTTCCGGGGAGAGACGAGGCGGAAAGAATGCTTGGGGAATTACAAGGGGAAAAAATATAATTCGAGTCGGTCAAAAAGCTGCTTCAGAAAAGGCGCTTTCACAGTAAGTTTGAAACAACCGAAAGCATAATCAAGGCCCAAGATTTTCACACTACTGAACCACTTCACGAGGTCTGAACAGACAAGAAAATCTAATCCGTGTAACTCCTGTGTCGCCACCGGCGACGCGTGTCTTAAGGAACGGGGACGAAATA
>MAXM01000131.1:0-853 GCA_001751015.1 Desulfobacterales bacterium C00003106 | reverse complement strand
AGTTATTCCGTCCTCGTTCCTTATCCTGTCAAAAAAACAGCCTGACTACTACCACAGAACTTGAAAAAGAGGGATGTCATGACAAAGCCGATTGCAGAGCCCGAAACAGTGGTTCACATTGTCGGCCCGAATAAGCTGCAAAATGGACTTTTGAATTCGTTCCTGGCAAAAGAAGCGGGGTTGAAGTGCACGTGCGGCCCAATGCCGGAACTGACCAACATGCGGGACACGGAGGGAGCTCAGACGTGCCTGGTCATGCTGGACTGCATGGGCATTGATCGTGTCAAACTCTGGACCAAACTCGGAATAGAGCCCAATTCGACGACCTCCCACTGCCCCGTTGTACTTTTTAATGTCGAGCCCGACCACGAAATTGAAAAAGAGGCTATGGATAGGGGAGTGCGGGGGGTCTTTTATGATAGCGAACCCCCGGATCGGTTCCCGAAAGGTATCCGCGCTGTTTTGAACGGGGAGTTGTGGTATTCGAGAGAGGCCCTGTCAAAATGCATTTTGGAAGCCAGGCTTCCTGTCAAACTGTCGACAGGGTCTGCCGCTGCTCTGACCCGGAGAGAAAAAGAGATACTCGTCAAAATTGCTTCCGGGACCGGCAACAAAGAGATCGCCGCCGACCTGTGCATCAGCCCTTACACAGTCAAGACTCATATTTACAATATCTACAAAAAAATCAACGTTACCAACCGGCTTCAGGCTATGCTGTGGAGCCGAACATCTTTAAGAGGGCTGTCCGAACCTCTTGAGCCCCTCCAACTATCCAGTCTCTAATGCCAGAGTATTAGAAAGGCATTAGCCACCAATCCTCGTCTCATATCGTTATTCGAAAATCAGAACTTTA
>MAXM01000130.1 GCA_001751015.1 Desulfobacterales bacterium C00003106 | reverse complement strand
GATGCATAGTTGAGGAAGTTATTTCGTCCCCGTTCCTAAGCAACAGAATGGAACTTGTTTGTAAGGGGAACTGGATAGTTGATGAACGCATTATCTGATAGCCCACGGTGTGTCGTGCCAGACGATATCTGACAACGCTTCTGCCAGTTTGTAAACATCCAACTCGTAAACTCGTTTCATCTCCCCCAAATTTCCACTTTCCAAGTTCAACTTTCAAGCCGTGAACGGCTACAAGACAAGCGGGAATCGGAAATCGCTCAATTTAAGTATTATATTATGACGGAAAGCAAATTATGTGTCAAGCCGGAAAGAACGTGCCTTCGCAGGAGTATGCCGCCTTCACATCCTGTAATTTGTCGACTGCGGCGCCGCCTGAGTAGTTACGATATTCTTAGATGGTTGACAGCGCAGCATGTTTCATGGTAATGATATTTTCTATCAATTTCATATAGTTGAGTTTTGAAAAAGCAGTTTCCAGCAATGTAGGGCTTTTGATCTCTTGATAGGAGTTCCGGACTACCGAGACTTTTCAACGAACTGGTGAGAGGATGTTGTTGATGAAACTTAGAGAAATCGCAGGGGAAAGCGCTTGTCTCTTTTTTGTTTTGCTCTTTTTTGTCTTTGTTTTGGGAAACCTTTCTTTTGCAGAACAGCTTGAACGGATTGAATACATGGGGAACAAAGAAAGCTGTCAAAACGGCGATAAGGTGTTGACCCGGCATGAGGCCAGGGGCGGCAAATCGATCTTGTTGAGAATGGGTCATGCACATTTTGATCCGTTAAAAAAGCTCCCTCCGCAAAAAGCGGGGATAAAGCAGCTATATGCCTGTGAAGAGGGAGAGACCGGCTATTATATCGTTCAGTTTGATGGTCCAATAGAGAGCGCCTCGAAAGAGGCCCTGAAAGACAGGGGAGTTGAGATATTCGACTACATCCCTGATTTCGGGTTCGTCACAAGGATGAATTCAACAAAGGAACAAGCCGTCAGGGCGCTTCCACACGTCCGGTGGCTCGGAAGATATCAACCTTCGTACAGGATAAGCCAGAACGCTGTTGATATGATGTTTGCCAAGGGGAAAAACGGAGCAGAGGGTGAAACCGTGTTTCTCCGAGTTACAGTCTTTCCCGGTGAAGACCTCAACAGGATAGAATCAGAGGTTGCTGCGCTCGGTGGCGTCATTGTGGATAGAGTGACCACGGAATGGAAAAGCACGTTAAAGGTAAAGGTCCTTCCGGAGAGGATAGGGGATCTGCCTCCGATTCGAGGAATAAAGTGGATTGAGCCTGTCCCTGAATGGAGGCTCTTTAACGATGTCTCAACAGACGTGATGTGTGTCAGGATCCCTCGTGACACACATGGTCTCTATGGTGAGGGTCAGACAGTGGGTGTCTGTGATAGCGGCCTTGATCAGGGATCGACCAATCCTGCATCGCTGCACGATGATTTTGAAGACGGATCAGGCGGCTCAAGGGTGACACAGATCTTTGACCTTGCAGGGGATGGCGCAAATGATGTCAATTCCGGGCACGGGACCCACGTGGCAGGTTCAGTCCTCGGAAATGGGATCATGTCAGGGAGCAGCCCTTTGTCAGACGCATTTCCCTCGACTTGTTCTGCCGGGACTGCACCAAAGGCGAATCTTGTTTTTCAGGCATCTCAAAACAATTCAACAGAAGAAATTGAGGGAATATCATCAGATTTGAACACGCTCTTCAGTCAGTCTGATGCGGCCGGCGCCGACTTGCATACCAACAGTTGGGGCATCAACGCCAAGGGGATGTATACATCAGCCTCGGAGGATGTTGATGAATATATCTGTAACAATCCTGATTTCCTGATTCTCTTTTCAGCAGGCAACGATGGGAAGGATCTGGACGGGGACGGGGTTATCGACCTGTACAGCATGGGCGCTCCGGCAACGGCAAAGAACTGTCTGACGGTGGGGGCCTCCGAGGGGGACAGACCGTCCGGGGCTGGATGCGACAACAACTGGTCGCAACCATGGCCTAATGACTATTCAGAAGATCCGATATCTTCCGATCATGTTTCAGATGACCCGGGGGGGATGGCCGCCTTTAGTTCGAGGGGACCGGTATTGGATGGGAGATACAAACCTGATCTCGTGGCGCCGGGGACCAATATACTATCTACCCGGTCTTCAGTTGCTACAAAGACAGGGTGGGGGGAGTATAACTCTTCATACATGTGGATGGGTGGAACAAGTATGTCAACACCGCTTTCAGCAGGCGCTGCAGCCCTCATGAGGGAGTATTTCATAAAGCAGAAGGGTTTTTCCAACCCTTCTGCGGCCTTGATAAAGGCTGCCTTGCTTAACAGTGCGGAGGATATATCCCCCGGACAATACGGGACCGGAGCTTCCCGGGAAATCCCGGATCAGCCCGCGCCGAATAATGTTGAGGGGTGGGGGAGACTCAACCTTGTCAATGGAGTCTATCCTGTCTCTCCTTTTGATATTCTTTATTACGATGAAGAAGGTTCGGATTCCTTGAGCACAGGTGGTTTCCGTGAATATACAGTAGCGGTTTCAGGCTCCGGCTCACCCCTTAAGATCAATCTGGTCTGGACCGATTATCCAGGCTCCCCTTCAGTTCAGGGAGGGCTCGTAAATGATCTCGATTTGCGGGTAACAGACCCCTCCTCACGCATACATTATTGTGATAATGCGTCTCAGAAATCTGCACTGGCCCTAATTGCTTATGATGACGGCAAGCCGGAATTCTATTATAATTGCAACAAAATCGCGGTCAGATTCACTCCTTCGGCATATCCGGCAAACGTGGAATCTACGACGTTCTTGTTCGATAACCCGGATGACAGAACTACAGATGTGGATATTGTGGTCTACGACGATAGCTCAGACGGCCTGCCAGGCGCACAGCTCTTCAAAAAAACCCTGACCTATCTCCCGTCAGGCTGTGTCACGATAGGCATAACAGGGGTCGTAATAAACAGTGGCGATTTCTATATTGCTGTAGAGAAAAACGACCTAAGCCAAATGCTCTCTCAGGACGATAATGATTCCACAGGCAGAAGCTACCATGACATTGGTTCGGGATGGGCTGTAGACAAAGGGTACATGGCATATATTGAAGCCAATGTCAGGGGAACAGACTATTCGACCTCCTTTGACAGGGTGAATAATGTCCTTGGTCTGACCCTGGACAATCCTGCTGCGGGAAGATATGCAATCAAAGTTGCTGGGTATAATGTGCCACAGGGTCCACAGCCTTATGCGCTGGTAGTCAGTGGTATCTGTAGCAAGGTCGCAGCCGGAAATCTCCAGTTCGCCGCATCGACGTACAGTATCGATGAAAACGGAGGCGCCGCCCAAATAAGCGTAGCCCGCACCGATGGAAGCGAAGGACCTGTAAGCGTGAACTATGCGACCAGCGACGATACTGCCACAGGAAGCGATTATACTGCAGCGAGCGGCACCCTGAACTGGGCTGATGGAGACACCACGGAAAAGACCTTTGCCGTTGCCATTACCGACGACACGGAAGATGAAACCAACGAGACCGTAAATCTGACCCTGAGCAGCCCTGTAAGCGCCTTGCTGGGGACACGGAACACGGCTTTACTCACCATTAACGACAATGATGAGCCCCCATCTGACGGCGGCGGTTGCTTTATCGGCACAGCGGCCTTTGATTCCTGTATGGAAGCTAAGGAACGGGGACGAAATAACTTCCTCAACTATGCATCACAGCTTCAGGCCACCTTTGCCCGATCTCAAATCCCAAAAGCATCAAAATAGCTTGCTATTCCTTCAACTTTTGTGATTTGAGATCGAACAAATTTGACCCAAATCTATGCGCCTACTTGGGAAAGTTATTTCGTCCCCGTTCCTAATTATCGCTTTTCTGAATATAAGGCGGGAATCCAGGAATCAATGCCTCGACTTATTGAGATGTTACGCAATCATAGCCTAACTACCTAATAATACAGCAACAACATAACTATTGCTCATTTTTGGGGCAACGAATTCACTATTGTCCATTTTTGAAAATTACATCAGCCAAAATATGCAAAAAGCGACATGGGAAATTAAATTGCCAAAAAACACGTCAAGTTAGGTCTTACCATAACTGCCTGTCGTTTTTTGATATGGATTCAGGAATAGCCACCCATTCCTTGTCTTGCCTTTGAGCATTCATAACATACTGCTGTTTTTCCCCGTGTTGGGTCAGGATAAAATAAACAGACGCCTTCCGGCCTTTATCCTCCTTAAAGGTTCGGCCTATCGATATCTTTCCACTGGTATCCAAAGAAAGCCTGTCTATGATACTGTTCATCAGGGCATCTGTCTCCTTGAGATCGGCGCAATCGGTCCGGTTTCCACAGGTGGCCTTAATCAACATTTCCGCGTCTCTGTGGACCATGGCATCCATAGCAAGCACCACAGCCCCTCCGGGAGAACCGTTCGGACCTGACGGACAGGCCGTCAAAAAAACCACAAAAACCATCAAGAAAAAGACATGCATGCCTGATCTACGCATCATCACCTCAAAGAAGTCTGTTTATAACTTTTTTTCATAACACAACAAAATCGAATAAGCCATCATTTTTCCTGTGGCCGACGCACACGTGTCCGTGCCGGAAACAGGGAAAACGCCTTGAGTGGTCCGAGTTTTCGAACTCCGGTTTTTGACAACGCGGATCAATCAGAGAGGATTTCCCTCAAGAGGCTGTTAGGAACGGGGA
>MAXM01000129.1:5342-6009 GCA_001751015.1 Desulfobacterales bacterium C00003106 | reverse complement strand
AAAATATTGAAATAGCTCGCTATTCCTTCAATTTTTGTGACCTGAGATCGAACAAATTCGACCCAAATCTATGCGTCTACCTGGGAAAGTTATTTCGTCCCCGTTCCTATTGAATAGATTATGTTGAATTTGTATCGCTGTCGTGATAAAAAGATAGGTGATAATATTTTGCGTTCTGCTGGATGGTTCAAGATTAGGGCTGTGGAAATAAATCATGGTCCCGTCTCCTTTGTCTTTTGATCCGGCTTCTGCGTTGCATCAAGAGTTGCATATCCCGATATGCGCTCCTTGATGCGCCTTGAATACGAACCAAAATCCTGCGCAATCTATGGGAATTATTTATTTCCGAATCCCTTAAACGATGTTTTTTCACAGGGGGCGAAACTATTAACAAGAGTACATTGGAAGGTGAAAATGGATATTCAGCGATGTTTTGAAATACTTGAGATTAAGAGCGATGCCTCGCCGGAAGAGGCGAAACGAGCTTACAAAGACATAGTGAGTGTCTGGCATCCTGATCGCTTCTCTAACAATCCCAGGTTAGAACAAAAGGCCGGGGAGAAATTGAAGGAAGTCAACGCAGCCTATGAAAAGGTGAAATCTCTCTTTTCCGGAAGACAGGAGGGAGGGTCGGAGCAAAAACCAACCGCACAAGAAGAGGCAAAGG
>MAXM01000129.1:3190-5316 GCA_001751015.1 Desulfobacterales bacterium C00003106 | reverse complement strand
AAGCAAGGGATAAAACAGAAGTCCTGGTTGAAGTAGGCACACGGACTCTTTTGGCGGCATGCTCCTATCTTTACAAAACACTTCACCACATATTTGTCAGTCAGGCTTCTGAGACAAAGCCACAGGCTCAAGCAGGGCCGGGCCGGGCAAGCCAGGCAAGATGCCAAAGCAGAGGCAGTGGTAAAGGAAGAGGCAGGGGTGGCAGAGGTGGAGGGAGAGGCAGAGGTGTTGGCGGTTGCAGGTAGCGATGCAGCCCATGCTCGTCCAGCACCGGTCGAGTATTTTCTATATAATCTCTATTCTTTTTCCTTCAAGCGGGAGATCTCGCTGTGATAGGCCGAGAAGACATCCGTCAGGTTCAGGACCCCTAACATCTCTCCGTTTTGCGAATCCACAACAGGCAGTTCCCAGTATCCGGAACTCAGGAATTTAGAAAGGGCGGCAAAAAGGTCGTCCTCGAGTCTCACGGTAATGGGTTTTCCCGCGATCTCTCCCACAACGAGAAGCTCCCCCAGGGAAGAATCTCCAAAGAGATATTTTCGCACCACGCGAAGCGAAAGGACTCCGACCAGCTTAAAGTCATCGTTGACAACCGGGAAAAAGGATTCCTTGGAGTGGGCCACAACATTGGTCAATTCCTTGAGCCTGAGGTCTTCCGGGAGCGGAATGATATAGGTGTCCGGGTTGAAGATTTTTTTTACCTGCATCCCCTTCATGATATTGATGGTGGCGTCGGAAAGATGGGCAGGAGAAGCAAACTTGTTCTTGACCTGTTTTTCATAGATTGACCATTTTCTGCTGAACAGCAGAGCAAGGCCGGAAATCAACATCAACTGGGGGAGAAGGCTGTACCCCCCGGTCATTTCACTCACCATTAAGAGGGCGCCTATGGGGGCGTTTGCTACGCCTGCAAAAAAAGAGGCCATCCCGACCAGTACAAAGGCGCCTGGTTCCGAGATAGCTTCCGGTGCAATCAGCTGGGCAACGTGACCTACGACGCCGCCTATCATTCCTCCGATAAAGAGAGACGGCCCGAAGACGCCGCCGCTTCCTCCTGATCCTATGGTGAGAGATGTGGCAGCCATCTTCATCAGCACAAGCATTGCCATGATGCCGATTCCGAGTTCTCCGAAGATCGCGTCCTGGATCACACCGTAACCGCCACTAAGGATCTGTGGCGCGATAAGCCCGAGAAGGCCGACTCCAAGGCCTCCGATTGCAGGCACAAAGTGCCGTTTGATACGTATCTTTTTGAATATTTGGTCCCGGCATCCGTAGAACATTCTTATGTAAAGAAGACCGAGCGGCGCACAGATGAGGCCCAGGATCATATAGAAAAACAGCTCAATGAAATTCGTAAATTCGAAGGGGGGTGTTTCAAAGATCGGCTGATGTCCAAAGACATGAGTAAAAATGATATAGGCCATAACCGATGAGATAATACAGGGTATGATCGCCTCGGTCTCGAAGTCCTCCTTGTAAAGGACTTCAATGCTGGTAATAGCCGCGCCAAGCGGAGCGCGGAAGATTGCCCCGAGTCCCCCGGCAGTGCCTGCGAGAAGCAGAATCCTGCGTTCCTTGGGACTCAGGTGGAAAACCCTTCCTATCCATGAGCCGAATCCCGCCCCGATCTGTGCAATAGGACCTTCACGCCCCGCGCTTCCCCCGCTTGCAAGGGTGACAATCGAAGCAATGCTCTTGACAAAAGGGACCCTGCCGCGGATTTGACCGCCCTTATTGTGAAAGGCATCGAGCATGGCATCAATCCCGTGTCCCTCTGCCTCGGGTGCAAATGTATAGACGATAAACCCGGAAACAAGCCCTCCGAGCGCCGGGAGCAAAAAGAGAAGCCACGGTCTCGGATCGCTGTCAACATGAAGGGTGACAAGCCGCTCCCCAGCGGCCTCAGGTATGGGCACTCCGGCCAATACGTCGAACAGAAAAAACTTGGCCCAGGAAAGCCCGTAAAAAAACAGGATCGCCCCAAGCGCGGAAACAACGCCGATGATCGAACCGAAAAATATCCACTTAGGTATCTCTTTTCTTTTTAACCTGTCAAACTCCTTGCCTATGCTATCCAAGAATTTCATTTATCCTCTGGATCTGATCCCGCAGATATGGATCCT
>MAXM01000129.1:0-3173 GCA_001751015.1 Desulfobacterales bacterium C00003106 | reverse complement strand
ACTCGACATTTCAATGAGTTCTAATCAAGCAGGCATTGGTCGTGCATTTTGCCAACGCCGTATTCTTTTCTCCGCAGGAATTTTTCCCTTGAAGGGCCGATGATCTGCATCTCGGGATGCGTTTTCTGTACATCGAGAGCAATTCTCATCTCCTTTGTGCAGCCTGTGCTGAACGTGGCGTCCTTTCCCACCCATTCCGGAGGGACCTTCATCTGCATTGCCCGAAATGCTCGAATAATATCGGAATACGTCTGGAAATGCCAGATATCTATGATGCCGCTTCTCTGCACGATTTCCCACATATACATGAGGTCATCCGCATCCATCCCCTCCATATAATACTCTGAAGGATTGATAATAAAAGTCTCAGAATACCGCTTGTTCAGCAAGCCAATGTAAACGGACATTATCTTCCTGGCTATCTTTATCTTGCCGGGTATCGAACCGATGATCCCGCTGTAGAAGATTACCGTCATCCCCGCTTTCTTGGCATCTTCCATCTGCCGGATGACGGTCCCCGCCCCTTTTTCCAATTCCTTTGTGGAAAACCTCACCGCATCAGGATGCTTCGGCTTATAGCGTATGCACAGAGTCCCGTCTTCTTTTTTTGAAAAGTTGAAGATATCCTGGGTGAATCTGAAATGGGTGGCGAAAAAACGTCTGTACTGTCTCTGACCTTTGGTGATCACGGCGTCCACTTCCCTGAATATCCGGGCAAAGGTCGTTGAGACCATGAGCAGATTAATCCGCTCCCGTGTTCCATCGGAAACCACTATTACGTTCTGGGTTCCTTTAAGGAGCATTGCAAGACCGTTTTTGGTCAACACCCTTTCTTTGATCACGAGGCAATCCTCGAATTCCGTGTTCAGGACGGAGTCTTCTTCAATATCGTTGACCGTTACCTTCTCAAAGAGAGGCCGTTCCTTGACCGCGATAATCACCTTGTGTCCAAGCTTCACGAGATGCCTGACAATGGCGAGATCAAAGACTATTTCGCCTGCCTCGTTTGCCAGCCAGAGGATTTTTCTTGGTCTTTTGGACCCGTGAACGCCCAGGAACTGTTCAAGCTGCCTGTGACCTGCCCCTGAAATCGGATGATTAAACATATCCATATAATCCGAAAACCCGAAGCGCGATAACTGGTCGGTCTCCCAGAGCCTTTGTTCAACAGAAAGGGAAATAAGACGCTGGAGCTTCAGGAAATCCATCTCTTTTGTGAGCGTTTCAATGTCCCCCGAGCCGGAAAGGCCCGCGCGGTCATCAAGAAAGTTCACGGCCTTTTTGAAGGTCTCTGATTGAAGCGCAACCGAGACACGCCTGTTTCGTTCCTCTTTCTCATTTCTACAGGGGTCTTGTATCTGAGTTCTATCGATATAGATCTTCATGAGCCGTTTTTCGAGGCGGGATGGGATCATTATCCCGTCTCTGGTCTCATGCGCGTGTTTCATCTTTATCAGCGCGGTTATGTAGTCCTTCTCTCTTCTATCTTCTATCTGATGATTGATGAGTCCCATGATCCTTCGCAAGGCTTTGTTATAGCCATCCTCCATAACCGGGCTCTTTTCTCTTCTCATGATCGTTTCGAACATCTGATCAGAGCATGGGTAATACCTCTCGTCATCTTCAAGATAGACCATGAACCTCATCTGTTCAGGAGGCGCCACGTGGTCCGGGAACGCGTAATAATCCAGGTGGTTTTCAATGAAAAAGGTGGTGTGCCACGCATCCTTTTCAGGGTCTGTTCCCATCTTGTAGGAAGATTCCAGCACGGAGTCATTTCCCTTATAGAGGTATAGTTGCAAATTATAGTATTATAACACCTTTGCATCGTGATTTCCACAGGCTATTTCGTCCCCGTTCCTAACCCTGTAGGCTCATCGTGGATTAGTGTGGAAATCTTCGGTCTTGATTATGCTTTCGGTTGTTTCAAGATAGTTTTCACACTAATCCGCGATGACTCACCCTGTAAAGGTCTATAGTTGCGGAAGTTATTTCGTCCACGTTCCTTAGCGAGAACGGAAGTGGATATGGGCTGACACGGGGATGAAACGGTATGGTTTTTTGGGACGATATGGCGGATTTTCTATCTTGACAACGGTTTGAAATGCCTTTTTTTCGAAAATCCCCAAGACCGGGTTCCGCTCTGATGCCACAGAATCAGGATTGGACTTGCCACGTAGATCGAGGAATATGTTCCCGCAATGATTCCTATTACCATGGCAAAAGCGAAATCATGAATAATCCCTCCCCCGAATATCAGNNCCTGTCAAAGACAATAATGGTATCGTTCAAAGAGTATCCGACAATGGTCAGAAGGGCCGCAACAATGGGAAGCGTGAATTCCTTGCCGGTCAGGGAAAAGATTCCCACCGTGATAATAACGTCATGGAGCAGCGCTACGATTGCGCCCAGCGCATATTTGAGATTCAGATAGATGCAAAGCCCCAGGGTGACAAGAAGGGCTATGAAAATCAGGGCCGGGACAGGAACATGAAGCAGGGTAAGGAAATAGATCGCGATCAGCAATGCAACCGCGACAATGACACCTGTGATCCATTTCAGTTCAAATCTTCCGGAGATATAGACGGCAATCAGAAGAATAGCGGCAAAGAGCGCCTGAAGCGCTTTTTCCCGAAGGTCCTTTCCTACCTTGGGACCTACCATTTCCACCCTTCGAACTTCGACCTTGTTGTCAGTACACGCTGCCTCAAGGTTTTTCCTGATCTTGTCCGCAAGTCCTTCCAGGCTTGCAGATGATTTCTCCGCCCGTATGAGGTATTCTTTTTCGTCGACATGCCCAAACTGCTGTACAGAGGCATTTTCAAGCCCAAGATCGCCAAGGTGTTTCTTGATTGTCTCTGTGGCGATGGATTCAGAAAACCTTATCTGGATGAGAGTCCCTCCGGCAAAATCGATTCCGTAGTTGGGACCGCCTTTTGCTATAAGAGAGGCAACGGTTATGACAATCAGCGTTAAAGAGAGAATAAACGCGATCTTCCGCTTTCCGATGAAGTTTATGTTTATGTCCGGCTTGATAAGTTCCATTAATTTTCCGATCCGTTTTTTTCGACCTGTGCGGTTAGCTTTTAGCCGTTAGCGGTTAGCTTTTGGATAAAACGGCTAACCGCTAACCGCACAGGTCCAAAAAATGGAGCAGTTCTATTTTTCTCTTT
>MAXM01000128.1 GCA_001751015.1 Desulfobacterales bacterium C00003106 | reverse complement strand
TCAATCAGGCGAGTTCGGGTAATGATTATAAACTGTATTCACAAAGTTATTATCCGACTGATGGCAACACATGGATGCATATTGCGGCCTCGTATGATGGGCAAGAGATAAAGTTCTACGTAGACGGTTTGTTAGAAAGTTCGCTGTTTGTTCCGGGTCTTGTAATAGGGTCAAATGACCATGATTTGTCTATTGGGGCACAGGACGATGCTGTCAACCCGTTTAAAGGTGTTATCGACCAGGTTCATCTTTATAACTATCCCTTAAGCGCTACGGATATTCAAGACCTGGTGGCTTCGGAAAACAACATTACCGACACCGACGATGACGGAATGCCCGATGATTGGGAGATTCTCTACGGCTTTAATCCTTTGGACCCTGTTGACGCAGCCGAGGATGCTGATGGGGACGGCGTGAGCAATCTGGATGAATTTCTGCAGGGCACAAATCCTCGGGATAATCTCGTGTTCGGCGATGTTGGCAACTGGTCCTTTGACGAGGGGAGTGGCACGATTGCCGGAGATTTGTCCGGCAATGATCATACCGGCTATTTGGTCAATGGACCTACGTGGGTTGATGGTAGACTTGGGAAAGCCCTCCTTTTTGACGAATCGTTGGAACAAAGAGTGTTTATTGGAGACAGCCCTGCCCTAAATATGGGAAGCACGAGTTTTAGCATAGTCTTCTGGCTTAAGTATAATACTTGCTTGGACACCGATGTGTTAAGGAAAGGCAGCACAACCACAGCAAATGACTGGTATAAAATAGAAGTGATTAATAATAAAATAGGTTTTAATCTAAATACAGACCTAAATACAGCCTCTTTGACAGCTCCATCCAGCAATAATGATGATGCATGGCATCATGTTGCTGCGATTAGGGATACAGAAAACGATCTTATGAGACTGTATATTGATGGCACACAAGTGGCATCTCGCAGAAATCCACCAGGCAGTGTATCAAATTCTGCGAATTTTGTTATCGCCAGCAAAGATACTGAGAATGATGACTTTTTTAATGGTAGTTTGGATAATATTGCAATATATAGTAAAGCATTATCATCGGGAGAAGTGCTCTATCTGTTCAATGCACCAACAACCAACGGACCTTAATTCCCCGACCCTGATCCTCGGATTTCTGGTCATGACGCTCTCTGATCTATCGGGCTGGAGGAATTTTGGGTTTTTGGCAGGCTTTGCCTTTCTCTATCTTTAACCGATCTTCAATCGCAAAGGTCCTCGAAATAGCTCGCTATTCCTGCGGTTTTGCTCAATCAGATCGATTAAAGCTACGGCAAATTCGGGCGCAAATTCTACCAAGTTATTTTTTGCCGAGCCCTTATTCAAATCTTCCATCGAAGTTTTCTACTCGATTACGGTGATGCCGCCCCTGCTTAAATCCTCATAAATCGATCTTCCAGCACATGGAAATATTTCTCTTTCATTTCCTCTGACAGGAAACTGGCGGCAAGTAATTTCTCCCAGGTCGCACGAGATTGCTTTAACTCCTGCAGTACCTTGTCAATGACACGGGTTGCAAGCTGCAAGCGGTTTCGTCCGAAATAATCGACTATGTCCTGCTGTTTCATCCTGTTCTTTTTCCCGTTTAACGGCAAGGCCAGTTCTTCCTCCGGATGAGGCAGGGCTATAGTGGTGTTTATCAGGTCATAGGCTGGGGACAGGGTTATAACATCATCTCTGTATATGATGGAAAAATTTTTCAGGTGCATATCCTCATTGCCTACCAGAAAACAAAACAGGGTCAGACGGAATAATCTGAGCTTCTCAACAGCCGGAAAGGTGCAGTAGCGGTCTATTAAGCCCGCCACCTTCTCCATGCTGGATCGATATTTTGTTTCTCGGGACAGTCCTGCAAGTTGGGCAAAATCTTCAACATGGACCTTGTCGTTACGGCCAACCCGGTCAAAGCGGCGAATGAAATACGTCAACTGTCGGTCACTGCCATAAAGCAGGCCATGCAGAGGCACCTCAATTCCGACCATACGCGCAAACCGCATAGTGAGGTCTTCATTCTCCGGCACTTCCGGATAGTCTGCAATTTGGGGTTTGAGAATATAGCGACCTCCCCGGTCAACAAGATCAAATCGTTGTTCCTTTATATTCAACCGTGCCGACAGCTTTGGCTGGACACCCTGGATGGACATCTTGTCTGAGCGGGCAGCGGCTTCTCGGCGTAATTCCTCTACAGTAAACGGTAACTCTTCCAGTCCTGTCAGGCGCCTGGAAAGAAGTTTCAGGCCTTTTTCGGAATACAGCCCGTCACAAAGTTCGTAGGTAATAGGACAACGGTTCATGCGGGTATATCTTCCAATGGATGTTCATACACCGTTACCGCACCGACTGTGTCAGACCCAACCTGCAGCAACTGTCCGAATCTGTCGTTTCGATCGAGTTTTCTATGGCGCAACAAGGCTTCGAGTTGAAAACCCTCCGGCAGCAAGCCGTCAAAAAAAGGAGGAAAACTGCCAAATTCATAGGCTTCACTTTGTACCGGCATGGTCAGCGAAATCGGCGGCCCCGCATAGCCTGTCGCATAGATAAAGCGATACCGCTCATCAGTTTCCACCTCGATGAGCTGTCCGGCCGGTATATTCTGGAAAAACACATCAGCAATCCGCATCTGTATACTCCTTTAGAAAACTATCACGGAGGGGACTTTGAAAGTCGAGATCAACATTAAGCACCTGCAGCACCTTGATCAGGTTATCTAAGCGTACACTCTGCTTGCCGTTTTCCAGTTCATAAACCAGGTTTTTGCCGACACCGGCCATTTCAGCAAGCTCAAGCTGTGTTAACCCACTGCGTTTTCTATGGAATCGAATTAATTCTGCCAGATGTCGTGTCATAGTGCTTACCTGTATAAGGGGAAAAATAACTGTTTTCTCTAAATGATAGCAGATTGGAAAAAATGGTCAACCGTTTATCCCTGTTTACAGGCAAAAAAAAGCTACTGGATTTATAGGCACGTCAGATCAACATGAAACCAGGTTGATTTCCCTTTAAACAGAGAATATAAAGCAAATCAATCACAATCAACCACCTTTGTTCTATAGACTTTCAGATAATTAATTGCACAAGGATAGAGGAAAAAATTCGAGTAAGGCGTACATTGGGGTACGTTGTCGAGGATTTTGACCGATAACGCCGTGCAATTATTTATGTGAAGGTCTATATGAACGACGGTTGGGTTTATGAG
>MAXM01000127.1 GCA_001751015.1 Desulfobacterales bacterium C00003106 | reverse complement strand
ATCTTCACATTATCCCGGCATTGCCCCGCACCCCGACCCTCCCCACAAGGAGGCGGGCAATAACGTAACTCACCTTTTTTCATCGAGGATTACTAATGAGCCCTTTTACTGTCTTTGTGATACGTCTCACTATCGGAACTGTTGCGGCTATCTTTTTAACCCGTTTCTTCTATCCCAACGCCGGTCTTCCGGCAATAATAGGACTGCTTGTTTTCGTGGTCGGAATAGCATATATTCTGGAGGCATTTGGAAGAAGAAAAAAGGAGAAAAAGTGAGGCAGCTTTATTATGCTCGCGGACTTTTTAGACAGGATTAACAGGATTTACCTGATTTCTTTATATTTTTTATCCTGACAATCCTGTTTATCCTGTCTAAAAAAAAGAATTCTCTAAGCAATCAATTTATTCAGAAATAGCATTATGAAAAAACAAGGAATGTCCAAACATATCATTTTAGGAACGGCCGGGCACATCGACCATGGCAAGACAGCCCTGGTAAAGGCTCTTACAGGGGTTGACACCGACAGACTAAAAGAAGAAAAGCTCCGGGGAATAACCATTGAACTCGGATTTGCCTCTTTGGATCTCCCCGGAGGAGAGCATATCGGCTTTGTGGATGTGCCCGGACACGAGCGGTTTGTCAAAAACATGGTGGCCGGCGCAACGGGGATCGACATTGCCGCGCTTGTTATCGCGGCAGACGAAGGGGTGATGCCTCAGACCAGGGAGCATCTTGAGATCTGTGATCTTCTCGATATATCCCACGGGCTCGTAATAGTAACAAAAAGAGATCTCGTTGATGAGGAATGGCTCGAGCTTGTCACAGACGACATTCAGCAACTCGTCAAGGGAACTTTTCTGGAAGACGCGCCGATCGTATGCTGCTCTTCTGTCACGGGCCACGGTATCCCGGATTTGCTTAAAGTACTGGGGGAAATCTGCGGCGAGATAAAGGGGCATTCCCCCGATGGGCTCTTCCGGCTCCCGATAGACAGGATCTTTACTATGCGGGGCTTTGGCACGGTGGTTACAGGCACGCTTATCTCAGGGAAGGTGCATACGGGCGATACTGTGATGATCTATCCGGCAGGGATTAGAGCAAAGGTGCGCGGAATTCAGGTGCACAACCAATCGGTTTCCGCCTCGACCGCCGGGCTTCGAACGGCCATCAACTTTCAGGCGCTTGACAGGAAATCGATGAACCGGGGAGATGTGGTGGCCCAGTCAGACGGCTTAAGGCCGAGCTATATGGTCGATGTATGGCTTCGATATCTGAAAGGCGCTCAGAGGCCCTTGAAAAACCGGACAAAAATGCGCTTCCATACCGGCGCAAGCGAGGTCCTTGGGTCCGTGGTTCTTCTTGATCGCGAAGAGATACTCCCTGGAGAAGATGCAATAGTGCAATGCCGTCTCTATTCGCCGGTCGCGGTCATGAAGGATGATCGTTTCGTAATCAGGAGCTATTCGCCGATGCATACCCTTGGAGGCGGATTTATATTAGACCCTGTTCCGATAAAACATAAGCGCGGAAAAACAAACACAAAGGACATGCAAGTCCTTGTTGACGGTGAGCTGGAATCGATCATCGATTATCACATGACCAAATCCGGATTTGCCGGCATCTCTTTTGCGGACATGATTGTCGTGACCAGCCAACCCGAGGGTCAGCTTGCACAAAGGATTGACGCGCTCTTGTCCTCAAGAAGGATTGTCCTGGTGGATCGTGAAAACAGGA
The DNA here is from genome assembly GCA_001751015.1 of Desulfobacterales bacterium C00003106. Taxonomy (GTDB): domain Bacteria; phylum Desulfobacterota; class Desulfobacteria; order Desulfobacterales. The sequence continues at coordinate 6,716 of MAXM01000127.1, read as the reverse complement.
TTTATGTCAATGCCTCCACGGTTGAAAACCTTAAAGCGATCATCCACGAGATATTAAAGGAATATCACAAGAAATATCCGCTCAAACCGGGAATCCCCAAGGAAGAACTCAGGTCAAAAGTCCCGGGGCGCGTAAGCACAAAACTCTTTAACCTGTTGATACGGCATATGATCAAGGATGGGGCTATCACACAGGAGAAGGATAACATAAGCATGTCTTCCCATCAGATCGCGCTTCAAGACGATCAATCGAAGATCAGAAAGGAACTGGAAGAGGCATATCTCGGAAGCGGTATACAGCCCCCGTATTTCAAAGACCTCGTCAAAGCCATTTCAGCTCCTTCGAAAACGGCGAGAGACGTGCTTTTTCACATGGTGGAAGAAGCAACGCTTATCAAGGTGAAAGATGATCTGTTCTTTCACAGAACCACGATTGAAAAACTTAAAAAAGAGCTTGTTGACTATCTTATGACTCATGATGAAATTTCAACACCCCGGTTCAAGGAGATGACAGGGACTTCTCGCAAGTACACCATTCCCCTGATAGAGTATTTTGATTCCATCAAGCTGACTATTCGTATCGGGGATTGCCGGAAACTCAGAGGTAAGGTAAACTGAAGATAGAAGGCTGTTTTTGAGTTGGCTTCTGAAAGGAAATGAAAGGAAATGAAGGATATTCCGCCGAGGACTTGTGTGTCACCTTTGGGCAGGTTTGTTTACGGCATTCACAAGCCTCAATACACTGTCACAAATCTGAGAGAAAAGGACCATCTCGTACGGCTCGGGCATGTCAATGGAAAAAAAGAAGTGGACAACAGGATCAACTTTCCGCCGGATGATATGGCTGTCAATGATGCAGACTGGGTCTTTGAGGTCGCCAACCCGTTCCCCTTTATGGGCGCCACCTATCTATTGAAATCAAGCGCTGACCGGAGAGCGGGAAATGCCAATCCGTTCCGCTCTGATCATGGACCCGCTGATGCATCCCGGGGATACGAAAAGGCGGTCAAAGAGGCCGGGGGCAATGATCCTCTTCTAATCTCTCTCGGAAGGACCTCCACAGACCCGAATCTCCTTGTCGAACTTGCAAAAAAATCGTGCAGCCTTGAATTCAACCCCGAGACCAAAGCCCCTGTCGGCATAGAATATGAAGAATCTGACGGGCCTATGCCCCGTCCTCACATCACAAACCGACATCTCTTTGAAATCGTCTCGAACAACCCGTCTTTGCCTGACGCCTATAAACAGGCCATGGTCCTTCTTCCCGGAATCCAGGGTGGAAACCGGATTGTGGGCGAGTATGAAAGGCCTCCCAAGACTCATATATGGGAATATTTGAGGAACAACAGCTACATCCCCTGGGGACACTATGCAGCGAACATGGCCCATGACGCCGTCCGTTACAGGATCGGGGCGCTTGACCAGAGGGACATGACCGGTCTTCGCCACCTGTACTACCAGAGGGTCTACACACAGCTTGCAGGCGGAATGAACATTCCGTTGCCGGCGCGACGACGCACCCTTACAGAAGAAGAGCTGGAGTCAATGCGAAAGAGCCTCCTTGAAGCGGTTAAAGGCCATCTCGACAAAAAAGATACTCGCGTCCCCTTTAATGCAACGTTGTGGGGATGGAATTTCGGTTTTGATCTTTCACCCTCAGGATACAGGCTCAATGCATCACATCAACAGATACACCAGCAGTTCGCCTTGATACCCCCGCTGGTTCCAGGATTCGAAAACGGTGAGAACAACGAGAGCTCAATGCATCTTCCCACATATATTCAAGGAGATGATGTCGCCCTTTTCTGTCGCCGGTACAAAGAGCAAACCGGAAAGGATTTCTTTGACGCCTATATTGCGGCCATACAGAACAACGAGAGAATGGATGGACTAAAAGAAAAGAATAAGAGCCTGATCTTTTACGAAGACGAAAACGTCATGGCCTTTGTCCCCAAGGCGCAACGATCTCAGGGCGAGGTCCAGATCATGACCAAGGCAAAATGCGGGAATATTCTTGAGACAGGCATTCGTGTCCGGCGTTCAATCGACCGGGCCATTCTTGTCCTGATGCGGGCGCTGGAAGGATTGGGCGTGGAGATGATGGCAGCCTGCGAGATATCAAAGAGGTTTGACAGCCCGGATACGGATCAGCGGCTCTTATACATTTTCCTGCCCCGCCACGCCCAGTCACCCGGGACCCTCAGCGAGCAGCAAAACCGGTGGATCATCGGGCAGTACCCGGAAGATTTCGCCCATTCATGTCAGAAAGAGGTGGGGCGACTGAATATTTTCGAAGATACGAGCAAATAGCGGACATAGCGGAGCGCCGTTACAGCCGCACATGTTCCAGCCTTACCGCGATCCCGAGAATATCCTGTGCAATCCGCCTGAAGTGTTCTGTTATATCCGAGACATATATCGTGTGGGCGGAGTTGCGGTTTAATTGACCCTCTATTTCCGGATGCTCCTCAAGGAAACCCTTGATAGCGGCAGCGATGGCTTCGGAAGAATCGATGATCCGCACCCTCTTGCCTGCCTTTATCCGGATAACATCTTTAAGTATCGGGTAATGGGTGCATCCGAGGATCAGTGTATCTATCTGTTTGAGTCTCAACGGATAGAGATATTTCTTTACAATCCGTTTTGTCTCCGCTCTCTTTGACCACCCTTCTTCCACCAACGGCACCAGGAGTGGACATGCCCTTGAATAGATGCTGATGTCGGGCCTTTTCGCCCTGATCATCCTTTCATACACACCGCTGTCAATGGTTGCCCTGGTCCCAATCACTCCGGCGCAGCGAATCCGCCGGTTTTCTGCAACCAGCCCGACAGCCGGGGAAACCACCTCAAAGACCGGAACGTCAAAGCGCTCCCTCAACGCTTTGGTGGCAAGACTCGATACGGTATTGCATGCCGTCACAATCAGATCGGCCCCTTTGTCCACAAGCCACTCGCCAATCTGCAGGGCATATTGAATCACTGTATCAGGGCTCTTGGAACCATAAGGAGTCCTAGCGGTATCCCCGAAATAGATCAAGTCATACCCTGGAAGATGCGCCATGACCTCGCGCATTACCGTGAGACCGCCAAGTCCTGAATCAAAAATACCGATCATAGAAAATTCTTCCGTACACCTCTATACTGACAACCTATTTGTCCATGCCGCCCGTCTTTTACACCCCCTGAATCCCCTCAATCTGCATGATCATTGGAATGAAATTCCCTTACAGCGGCTGCAAACTCTTCGTACGTGACATCCTTTGAAACGCCGGGACATGCGTTCTGTATGACGGCGAGGTTGTTCCTGTCGACCAGAACGGCCTTTAGATAAGGCCATGTCTTGCAAAGCCTTGGTTTCACAGGGTGGATTTGGCACAATTCGTCCCAGAAGATACAGGAGCCGTTTTCAGCAGTCCGAAGCATTGTCCGCCCTCCGGACTCTTCGCAGTATCGGGATAGAAACTCATCCCTTGTTGCATCAAGAAAACCTGCTATGGCCTCTATTTCCTGATCAGTGGGAAAGATACCCCCGTATCCCTTGCAGCATACCCCGCATTTTTGACACTCAAAGACCTTTGATGAATTCATAGTCCTTCAACACCCTTCCATGTCCCGTCTTCCTTCCAATGCCCGTTTAAGGGTAACCTGATCCGTATACTTGATATCACACCCTATCGGAATACCCGAGGCGATCCGACTGACACGGACAGTCTCAGATGAAAGAAGCCTGGCGAGATAGGAAGCAGTGGCCTCTCCTTCCACATCAGTATTGTTTGCAAGGATCACTTCTTTGATCTTTTCCTTTTCTACCCTGTCAAGAAGCTCTTTGATTTTCAACTGATCCGGCCCTACTCCGTCTAACGGAGACAACACGCCATGGAGGACATGATAGCGGCCCCTGAATGCTCCCGAGTTATCAAGGGCCATGAGATCATCGGTCTCTTCCACGACACAGAGCACGCCGGTAGCCCGCTCAGGATCGGTGCAGATACGGCAGGGATCACTGTCTGTAAGACCGAAACAGATGGAACAAAGCCTGATTTTTTCTTTAACGTCCAGTATGCTCTGGGCAAGAGATGCTGTTTTTGCGCGGGAAATGTTCAGGACATGAAGCGCCAGCCGCGTCGCTGTCTTTTCTCCTATCCCTGGAAGGTGCGCAAACTCCTTGATGAGCCGCAGCAGGGTGGGTGGATAAGTCCTCATAGATACTCTTACGTTAACCCGGGAATATTCAGCCCGCCCGTGACCTTTCCGATCTCTTCCGACACCATCTCCTGGGCCCTTTTGAGTGCGTCATTCACAGCAGCAGTGACCAGATCCTCGAGCATCTCCACGTCATCCCGGTTTACTACTTCCGGATCGATCTTGACTGACATCACTTGCTGCTTTCCGTTTGCTACTACAGTCACCATTCCACCGCCCACAGATGCTTCCACGGTCTTTTCCGCCATCTTTTCCTGGATCTGAAAAATCTTGGATTGCATCTTTTGAGCCTGTTTCATCATATTGCCCATATTGCCAAAACCTTTTGCCATCTGTCTCCTCCATTTAAAGACTTCTATTGCCGCTACAACACCTTGACATCTACAACCCTTCCCCCGAAGATATCCAGGGCATCCATAACAATCGGATTGTTCAAGGCTTCCTTTTTGAAGCGCCTGGTGTAATCGGTTTCCCGCTTGTTGTCAGAAGCAGTATTGCCGGGCGCTGATGCGATTTCAAGATGCATCTTCCGCCCAAATAAATCACTGCAAGCCGCTTCAATTACGTCTTTCTTATCTTGCACGCGCTGCGCCTGAAAGCCGTTACCCTTTATTGCGATTGTCAGCCTGTCTCCTTCCACAGATTCTAAGACAGAATTTTCAAGACAAGCCGTAACTGACGGATATTTTTGATCAAGTGTTTCTAAAACGCTCTTCCAGACATCCCCGCGGTCCATATCCCCCTTGCCGTTTTCAGGAACATAGGAAGCAGTCCTGTCAGAGACACATGACTTCGTTGAATCAATTCTTTCCGGCTCGGCGGGCATCTTCGCTGTATCAGCGACATCCCTGCTCTCTCCGGCTCTCTTCTGCAAAACGTCGAGCTTTTCTATTATAGCCTCTATGGAGACTACAGGGGTCAATTGAGCAATGGAAATCAGGGCCATCTCTGCCGCCAGTTTTGGCTGAGGAGCGAAACGGACGGTTTTCTCTTCCCTGAAAAGGGTTTGAAAAAACTGGTTTATGGTCTCTGCAGAAAGGTCCGCAACGTCATCTTCTATTTTCTTAATATCATACGGAGGAAGATCAAGCAGACGTTCAGGGTCTTTTGACATCTTTACAAGCAGCATGTTTCTGAAGTGTTCTGTCAAAAGACCGTACAATCGTTTTATATCATGCCCATGCGAGTAGAGATCGTCCAGAATCTCAAGCGCATCGGTTATCTGATTATTGATAATGGCGGAAGCCATATCCGAGATGGTCTTACGATCAACCACGCCGAGAATATCCAGGACCTGTTCATCCGTGACCGGATCTTCGGAATAGGCGATAACCTGGTCAAGTAAGCTCAGGGCGTCACGCATCCCGCCCTCCGCCTCTCTCGCAATAAGCCAGAGCAGTCCTTCGCTCACATTTGTCCCTGCCCTGGCGCATACGTTTTTCAGGTGTCCCGCTATTTCCCTGGTATTGATCCGTCTGAAATTATATATCTGACAGCGTGATTGTATGGTGACCGGGATCTTATGAAGCTCTGTTGTGGCAAAAATAAAGATTACATGCTCCGGCGGTTCTTCAAGTGTCTTTAAGAGTGCGTTGAATGCCTCGGCAGTGAGCATGTGGACTTCATCAATGATATAGATCTTGTTCCGGCTGCGGGAAGGCATATACTTGATGTTTTCCCTTAACTCACGGATCTCGTTGATTCCCCTGTTGGATGCGCCGTCTATTTCAAATACATCGACTGTTACGCCGTCTCTGATTTCGTGGCAGGAATCACATTTGTCACATGGGGTTGTTGTGGGTCCATCCTTGCAATTCAAGGCCTTTGCCAGTATACGGGCAACAGACGTCTTCCCAATCCCCCTCGGTCCGGCAAAGATAAGCGCATGCGCCACCCTGTCGGACTGAATCGAATTCATCAGAGTCCTTGTTACGTGCTCCTGTCCTATTACCTCTTCAAAGGACTGGGGACGGTATTTGCGTGCCAACACAAGGTAAGACATGGGTTAAAAAATTCCTGGCGGAGAGAGAGGGATTCGAACCCTCGGTACCGCTTTTGGCAGTACACACGATTTCCAGTCGTGCTCCTTCAACCAGCTCGGACATCTCTCCGGGGTTCTTCGATTTCTGATTTTTTGTGGCGGAGAGGGTGGGATTTGAACCCACGATCCCGTTATTCACAGGATACCGCTTTTCGAGAGCGGGGCCTTCAGCCGCTCGGCCACCTCTCCGACAGGAAATAATTTAAATATATTTTTTTGCTGTTTGATGTCAATAAACTTTATATGATCATAAAGCCACTCCCACGAAACCCGGCTGAAGTCATAACACCGCCTTATGATATTATCTCAAAAGCAGAAAAGGCGATCCGGGAGGTTGCATTTATGCCATACGGAGTTGTTTTGAAAGATGAACATCGAACATATTAAAAGATGAACGTCGAACGTCGAATAATGATGTCGCTCCGCTCTTCAAATTATTTTAAAATCGAACAAAAAAACAAACACCCAATAAG
>MAXM01000126.1 GCA_001751015.1 Desulfobacterales bacterium C00003106 | reverse complement strand
AACCGTTTTGGAGCAGGCGGAAGCGCTCTGTAAGGAGTGGGGGTCAGCATGATGAAAAGACTGGAAAGCTGGAAAAGGACCGCCCAACAAGGCGCTACCTGAGCGCTATTCCGCGTGTGCCCGGGCTTATGGGGACTTGCCCTTGACTGGGATAAAGCGCAGTGTTAGGCTCACTTTCAAGATGCGTGCCTCACCCGACATACAACAATGCAACAACCCATTTTCTTTGGCACGAGTTGAAGAGGATTTCAGGGGATGTTATTTCAATGGGTTACGCCCACTCGCCGACCATGGGGAACTGAGAAATGAATGCGTCTGAACTTCTTGATATCATAAATGCCGGTGAAACAAGCCGGGTCCAGTTCAAAAAAGAACTTCAGTCGAAACAGGCTGGAGATATTGTCGCTGAAATGGTTGCAATGTCCAATTCTGAAGGTGGAACGATTTTGTTCGGAGTTGAGGATAAGACCGGAGATATAGGTGGACTTGATTTTAAAGAAGTTGAAGCAACAAACAACTATCTGTTTAACTGGGCGACAAACAATATCAAACCTTGTGTGACGGTATTTACCGAAACAGTCAATATTGAGAAAAAAAATGTTCTGGTTGTTACTGTGCCGCGCGGTATCGACAGACCGTATTGTGACAACAAGATGGTCTACTGGGTAAAGTCAGCGGCCAATAAAAGGCGGGTGTCGCCTGAAGAGCTGAAACGTCTATTTCAATCAGCAGGAAAATTATATGCCGAAAGAGAGCATATTGCAGACAGCAGTATTTCAGATATTGACTTGAATCTATTCAGAGAGTTTTATGAGAACAGGTACGGTGAAAAACTTTATGACGATGAACTGTCACGATTAATGATTAATCTCAAGCTGGCAAAGGACGACAAACTTACATTGGCAGGCGCCCTTATGTTCAGTAGAAACTGTGAGATTCTACTCCCTGATTTTTTTGTTGCCTCAATATGGTTTTGGGATAATGATTTTATTGCTGATAATTATCGATCCAGTCTTAATATTACGGGCAACCTTGCACAGCAGTATCAAAAGTCGATGGATTTCATTTTGGGTGCTTTGAAAAGAGTACAGGGGAGTAAAAGCTTTAGCAGTACCGGAACTCTTGAGATCCCAAGAATAGTTTTTGAGGAAATCCTGGTTAATGCGCTGGTACACAGAGACTACTTTATTCATGATTCAATAAAACTCTTTGTTTTTGAAAACAGAATAGAAATAAAAAGCCCGGGCAAGCTCCCAAACAACCTTACAGTCGAAGATATCAGACATGGGATTCAGCGGCGGTCAAGAAATATTGTTCTAACTTCCTTTATAAGTGACATATTGCCGTATAGAGGTGTTGGGAGCGGTATTCTTAAATCATTAAGAGCATATCCTATGATTGATTTTGAAAACAACACGCAAGCTGAATATTTCAAGGTTACTATCTACAGACCCAAGGAAACGAGACAATAGCCTGAAACCCTTGGTTTAATCCCGGAATTCCTGCGAGCAAAGAACAGATAATGGAATTGACTGACAAGGGGTAGCGTAATGAAGTTTAAGGAGATATTTCAACTTCTGGTTGATTTTTTTGAACGGGAAGGAATCGACTACGCGCTTATCGGAGCCTTTGCCCTGAAGGCCTATGGTTACATGAGGGCCACACAGGATATTGACTTTATTGTCAGGCATGAGGACCGGACAAAAATAGTCGCAAATCTCGAATCACTCGGATTTGAAACCAGTTATAGTTCCACTGGATATTCCAATCACGTGCATCCCTTATCCGGCCTGGGCAGGATCGATTTTGTTTATGTGAGAGGGGATACAGCGGAAAGCATTTTCAAAGAAACCAGGAGACTGCTGGTGTTAGGTAATCTAACCATGCCGGTGGTGAAAGCGGAACATATTGTGGCTCTGAAAGCCTTTGCCATGAAAAACGATCCGGATCGGGCCTTAAAGGAGATGGCTGACATTAAAGAGTTGCTCAGCTTGCCGGGGATTGATTTACATGAAGTCCGGAAATACTTCGAAAAATATGGACAGATAGAGAGGTACCATGACATCGTCGGCGAAAAGCGGAAAAAACAAGGCTATTGATCTTGAAACCGATCTTCTCCTATCTCAAAAGGATATCGCTTTTATGAAAAAAAACCATTTTCAGAATGACCGCGATCTCGAAGCATATCTTGATTTTCTGGAAGCTATTGATGCTTTTGAATCAAGGAAGGTCAAGACAAAATTCTATGAGGCTGAGTTTGAGTTGTAGATAAGAAGATCGATTATGGGATCTGCAAACAGGGTGAAATCATTGAATCAAAACGCCAAACCATTTATCGTCCCGGTTTTTATCCCGCATCAGGGATGCCCTCATCGCTGTGTTTTTTGTGACCAGCGTTCGGTCACGGGCAGGGCTGCTCTTTCGCCGTCCGTCGAGGATGTAAAAAAAGGAATTGAGTCATTCCTGGGCTACAGGCGCGAATATCACTACCCTGTTGAGATCGCCTTCTACGGGGGAACCTTTTGCGGTCTTGCTCACGATTATCAGGAAGCACTTCTGGGGACGGCCGCGCGTTTTGTGCACCGCGGAGTCGTCCACGGGATTCGTCTCTCCACGAGACCGGATACCATTAATAGACAAGAACTCGATCTCTTGAAAGAGCAGAGTGTGACAACCGTGGAGTTGGGCGCACAGTCGATGAATGATCGTGTGCTTTCCGCTTCCAATAGAGGACATACGGCGTCTGACACAGTCAAGGCTGTCCGACTTGTCAAGGACTATGGATTCAAGGTCGGATTGCAGATCATGCCCGGGCTTCCCTGCGATACCGAAGAGACCATGCTTGATACAGGCAAGAAGATTGCCCTGCTCAGGCCTGATATGGTACGCATCTACCCGACTGTTGTTTTGAAAAATACACGTCTTGCGCGTCTCTTTGAACAGGGCGCATATATTCCGCTCACATTGGAACAGGCCGTGATGATTACAAAAAAACTCCTTTACCTGTTTGACGGCTGCGGCATTTGCGTGATACGCATGGGACTTCAGTCAACCGAGTCTCTTTCCGGCCCGGAAGGGGTTATTTCCGGCCCCTTTCACCCATCGTTCGGGCACCTGGTTCGTTCTGCGGTGTTTCTTGATAAGGCTGTCGGGCTTATGAAAAACATGAAAGCCACGAGGCGCCGCATCACGTTCAGGGTCTTTCCGTCCGACATTTCGAGACTTAGAGGTCTCAAGAACAGCAACATGGAAAACCTGATGAACCGCTTTGGTCTTACTGATATTAGGGTGACGCCGGACACCGCTATTCCGAAAGATGGTCTGGCCTGTGAATAGGAGACCGTTCAAATCCGGATTTATCGCCATCATCGGCGCCCCTAATGTGGGGAAATCCACGCTGTTGAATCAGATCCTCGGAGAAAAGATCTCCATCACATCTGAAAGGCCCCAGACAACGCGAAATCGAATAATGGGGGTCCTGCACAGGCCCAACGCACAGTTTATCTTTCTTGACACGCCCGGAGTGCATCACACAAGAAAGAAGATGAACAAACGGATGATCCGGGTTGCCCTAAGTACGCTCGCAGATGTGGACCAAATTCTCTATCTCACAGATGCCGCGCGCCGGGATCAAGGGTCCGATGAACTGCTGCTGAAAACCCTTGCAAGTATCGACAAGCCTGTCATACTTGCTATTAACAAGATAGACATGGTCCAAAACAGGAAGGATATTCTGCCGCTCATAGAGGCATGGGGCGAAAGGCACGATTTTGCCGCTATTGTCCCGATATCCGCCTTGAAGAACATCCAGGTCGAAGATCTTCTTGATGAGATGCTCGCCCTGTTGCCGGAAGGGCCCGGGTTTTTCCCCGAAGATACGAT
>MAXM01000125.1 GCA_001751015.1 Desulfobacterales bacterium C00003106 | reverse complement strand
GCGGGCATGTCTTTCATGCTGTGTACTGCAAGGTCGATTCCGCCGTCAAGAAGAGCCTCTTCTATCTCCTTGACAAAGAGTCCTTTTCCTCCAACCGCTGCAAGCGGAACATCAAGGATCTTGTCGCCTTTGGTCTTTATTTTTACTATCTCTATGTCAAGATCCCGATTCCCGGCAAGAAGACGACCTCTAACCCATTCCGTCTGCCAGAGCGCCAGGGCGCTCCCGCGTGTTCCGATCTTAATCAATTCCGACATACAGTTGCCTCACAAACCTTTGACTACTGTAACCGTCCCATCATTATTCCGTTTCCGGATGGTCACGATTATTGGCCGCACGTGGCACAACTCGTTGCACTGCACGTACTGCAGCTTGACCCCTGCGAACTCGTGAATTGACCATCGCTCTTTGAAGAAAACCCTGAAAGAAGCCTTTTCACGTCCCTGCCATTACACGCAGGACACATAACCTCATCTTTGCTCATAACAAGCAGCTCAAAATCCTTATTACACTTCATGCAATGAAACTCATATATAGGCATAACAGATAACCTCCAATCCCCAAATTCTTCAATTCCTCAATTCCTCGATCCTCTCTATCACTGCCGCAGCCAGGAGAGGGAACATGATCTCGTGGTGCCCGGTCAAGTTGTAACCCTTTCCGCCCGATGAAGTCGGCCGCTGAACAACATTGGTTATGGATCTGTACTGCCGGATAAAATCCATATTAACAGCAGTGAATCTTTCGACTCTGTGTCCTAGATTCCTCACAAGGGTGACCGCCTTCAGAAAGACCTCCGGCAGGACTACCGCAGATCCCACATTCATATAGACACCGCCCTCGAGAGAGGCTACAACAGAGGCAAAAAGCCTGAAATCCCTGTGGCTCGCAGCGCCCATCATCCCTGCATCAAAATCAGGATGAATATGGATGATGTCGGTGCCTATCGCCGCATGAACAGTCACGGGCACGCCGTATTTGATCCCGGCGGCCAGAACGCTCTCTTCATTGTACGGAAAACCCGCATCCGTCAACGATCTTCCCACGGCCTCCCCAAGTCCGTATCCTTTGTCATCCGCAGAAGTTATCGCCTTGTTCAGAAAACCCGAGGTCTCCTGCGCCATACCGAACGCGCCGTCGGCAAGTCCCTCGGCTACGTCTTCAGATGTCCTTCCCACCATGGCAAGTTCCGTGTCATGGATGATCCCTGCGCCGTTCAATGCTATGGCGGAGATTATCCCTCTGCGCATCAGGTCAATCACCACAGGATTAAGCCCGACTTTCATGACGTGGGCGCCCATCGCAAGCACAACTGTCTTGTTCTCCCCGTGCGCTCTGACAATGGCCGAAACCACTGCCTTGAAGTCCGCGGCTGCGAGAATCCCCGGAAGCCGATCCAAAAAAGACCTGAAGGACCCGCCCGGCTCCCACATCCTTGCAAAATCAGAACGATCGACCTTGCTCTTGCGGCCTTTAAGTGAATATGTCTTGATCCGGCCAACGTCTATCGGTGCAAAGGCCTTAGTCATATCTGATCTCCCGGTCGAGTGGCAAATGCTACGAAAAAAGTATCCTGTCGACCAGATCGCACAGCACATGCCCGAAGGTAATATGGGTCTCCTGAATGCGGGCCGTGACAGTTGAGTCAACCACAAAGACCGCATCCGAGCATGCCTTCATTTTTCCTCCTCCACATCCTGTCAGGCCCACTGTATAGATTCCTGTGTCCCGGGCCGCCTCCATCGCCTCTATCACATTCGGCGAGTTTCCACTCGTACTGATACCAAGAGCCGTATCCCCCTTTTTGCCGATCGCCCTTATCTGCTTGGAGAAGATATTGTCAAATGAGTAATCATTCCCTATGCTTGTCAGGATAGAGGTGTCTGTGGTCAACGCCACTGCGGCAAGCGGGGGGCGTTCTATCCGGAATCTGTTCACAAATTCCGCTGCAATATGCTGGGCATCGGCAGCGCTCCCGCCATTTCCAAAAAGGAGAATCTTGTTTCCGGCATCAAAACAAGCGGCCAGTCTGTGTGAAACCTCCAGCATCCCATCTGCGTTCTCTTGTGCAAATCTCTCTTTAATGCGACTACTCTCTCTGAAGATCTCTAATATCACATCCTTCATTTTCGCAATAACCTTTCTCATTAAAAATCAGGTAACTAATACACTTATCTGTAACCGTTCACGGGTTCAAAGGTTCAGGGTTCACCGATAATGTGAACCGTTGATTCGTGAGTTCTGAATGGAAAAGGCATGAGAATAGAACGAGTTGAGGATAACGAAAGCTAAGTTTCAGGACGTGTATAATCATGCTGGAGACGCCCGCGTTGCTATTCGTGATTTTATCAAGTACTTGAGGCCTTCAAGCAAGGATAACCCTGAGCCCGTGAACAGTTACACTTATCTTACCGGCTTATATTTGTCAACCATGCCGGCTCGTCAATCCACAACCATTTCTTCTCTTCCCGGCTGCAAATCCTGCAACGCTGATCTCAGACAGTTCTCTATGATCCTCTCTTCTCCTTTTTGAACGGTTCTCAGATCGATCAAGAACCGGTCGTTTTCTATCCTTCCTATGACCGGCGGATCATACCCGCGCATGAACTCTTCCAATGCGTTTGCGGATACCTTTTCTATTTCAATCCCCACAAGGGTCGTGGGAAGATCCTGAAGCGGCATGGCTCCGCCTCCCACGCGCGATGAACCGTCGAGAAGGAAAACTTTCAGGCGGTCTTCATTCCACTTGTCCAATCCCTTTTTCAGTCTTTTCCCTCTCCGGGTGATCGCCTGTTTTCGGAGCGTCAACATCCTCAGCGTTGGGATGGAGGAGATGGCATCCTGCATATCCCTGTAAATGCGAAGTGTCGCTTCAAGGGCTGCAAGCGTCATCTTGTCTATGCGCAGGGCTCTATTCATGGGATTTTTCCTGATTCTTTCTATGAACACCCTCTTGCCCAGAATAATCCCGGCCTGCGGACCTCCAAGCATCTTGTCGCCGCTGAAAGTCAAGACATCCACACCTGCCTTGACCGCTTCTTCTATGGTCGGCTCCTTTGTCAGCCCGTACCTGGAAAAATCGACAAGGCTTCCACTGCCCAGGTCTTCCATCACAGGGACATCAAAGCGGTTTGCAAGAGTGACCAGATCTTCTGTCGCGACCTGGCAGGTAAATCCGACCACACTGTAATTGCTTGTATGCACCTTGAGCAGAAGCGAGGTCCTTTCGGTTATGGCCCTTTCGTAATCAGCAGGATGTGTCCGGTTCGTCGTCCCCACCTCAACAAGATCAGCGCCGCTTGCTCCCATAACATCCGGGATGCGGAACGACCCGCCTATCTCCACGAGCTGGCCGCGCGACACGATCACTTCAGATCCACGGGCAAGGGTATCCAGGGCCAGAAAAACCGCGCCGGCATTATTGTTTACCACCATGGCCGCTTCAGCGCCGGTCAATTCCAACAGGATATCTTCCACTGCCGTGTATCGGGACCCCCTTACGCCCCCTGCGAGATCAAATTCGAGGTTTGAATACCTCGTCGAAACGCGAATCAGGTGTTCCACCGCCTTTTCCGGCAGAAGGGAGCGTCCCATATTCGTATGAATCACCACCCCGGTAGCATTGATCACATGTTTCAGATTGAATTTCATCGCACGTTCCATGGCATTTCGCACCATTTCAAGGATCGAGTCTTCAGAATCAGGAAGCAGACCGTTGTTGGCATCATCCGCACCGAGGATTTCGTGCCGTAACCGTTCCAGGACGTCCCTGACACATCGGACGACCAAGCCCCTCGGCATATCCGCAGCCAGACCCTTTTCTTCAATAGCGAGAAGAAGGCTGTCCACACCCGGAAGTCTTCGCAACAACTCTTGTTTCCTGTCCATCTCCTGATCCTTGTCAAAAAGCAGCCTAAAGATTTCGTACCCGTTCCTAACACAATCCGGAATCTTTTTCTTGAAGCCTGAACATAAGAATGTTAAAGGCCCTTAGGGACGAAATAACTTTCCCAAGTTATGATAGTTTCATAAAGGGAAAATAATTCAGCAGCCGTTCACGGCTTAAAAGTTGAAATCGGAAAGTATAGATTTGGGAGAGATGAAACGAGGTTGCAAATTGGATGTTTAGGGCTCGGCAGAAGAGTTGTCAGATATGGTCTGGCACGACACGCCGTGGGCTATCAGCCAATACGTTCATCAGCAGTACAATAGCATGAAGGCCAAATTTCCAATTTCTATTTTCTAATTTCAATGTAATCAACAGACTTATAGTTAAGGTTTGAAAGAGATGATTGAGACTATCAGATGGAAAGATAACAGGGTATTGATGATCGACCAGAGGAAGCTGCCACGCGAAGAAAAATATTTTGTGTGCGCAAACTACCGCAGCGTAATCGATGCCATTAGACGGATGGTGATACGCGGCGCCCCGGCCATTGGTGTCGCCGCTGCCATGGGGGTTGCGCTTGGCGCACGCAGCGTTCGGGCAAAAAGGATAGACCTGTTCCAGGAAAGGCTGAGCCGGATATGCGAAGAAATCAAGGCCGCGCGTCCTACAGCAGTCAACCTTGCATGGGCCGTTGAGCGGATGGAACGGCTCGTCGCAGATCACAGGAGCGAGGGGGCTGACACGATCAAGACCATTCTGTTCAGGGAATCCGAAGAAATGCTCAAGCAAGACATCCGCATAAACAGGTCTATCGGGCGGCATGGCCAAGCCCTGCTCAAAGACGGTGACTGCGTCCTCACCCACTGCAATGCCGGTGCGCTGGCCACAGGTGGTTACGGCACAGCGCTTGGCGTGATACGGGCCGCCGTTGAAAAGGGAAAGAAAATCAGGGTGATAGCCGATGAAACCCGGCCTTTCCTCCAGGGCGCAAGACTGACTGCATGGGAGATGATGAAATCCGATATCCCGGTAACACTGATCACGGACAATATGTCAGGTTATCTCATGTATAAGGGGGAAGTGAATGCAGTGATTGTAGGAGCGGACAGGATCGCAGCCAACGGGGACGTAGCCAATAAAATCGGGACCTATATGGTGGCGGTCCTTGCCGGGACCCATGATATACCGTTCTACGTGGCCGCTCCCCTTTCTTCAATCGACAGAGACACCCCAACAGGCGATCAGATTCCCATAGAAGAGCGCCCGCCCGAGGAAGTCACACATTTTCAGGGGAAACGTATAGCCCCGGACGGCGTTGCAGTGAAAAATCCGGCATTTGATGTAACCCCGAACCGGAATATATCCGGCATTATCACGGAAAAAGGGATTGCGCTTCCGCCTTTTGGTTCTTCGCTCGCAGAGATGTTTTGATGTCTATACAGAATCGCTGGCATGAACGATACAAGACCGCAGACATCCCCTGGGATACGGGCAGGCCGGATTTCAATCTCATCGACATGGTGACAAAAAGGCCGATTCCGGGTTGCAGGACATTGGAAGTCGGCTGCGGGACCGGGGATAATGCCATCTGGCTTGCCCGGCACAGCTTCAGGGTGACGGGCTCTGATCTCTCTGAAATCGCCATACAAAAGGCAGGAGATAAGGCATCTGACGCCGGCGTTGAATGCCGGTTTGTTGTGGCTGATTTCCTGCGAGACAAGATATCCGGCGCTCCTTTTGGCCTTCTGTTCGACAGGGGATGTTTTCATTCCTTCAGGTCTGACGAACAAAGAAACCGGTTCGTGGATAACGCGGCCTTTCATCTGGAAGAAGACGGACTCTGGCTGAGCATCATCGGCAGCGCCGACGACGCGCCTCGCGACCATGGTCCGCCCCGGCATACAGCAGGAGAAATAGTCAATGCGGTAGAGCCGCATTTTGAGATACTGTCGCTCCACTCAAGCCATTTCGAATCTAATCGTACAACGCCGCCAGGGGCCTGGGTCTGTCTGATGCGGAAACGGGCTAAGAAACGGGGGGCATCCTTAGAAACGGGGACGAAATAACTTCCATCCCCGTTCCTTATGATCCCGTGTATCTTCCCTGTCATTTGAGGTCTTCTCTCTCAAGAATCTGTATTGCATATTTCAGAGCCAGGGGGGTAAATACCACTGTTACTGCAACCATTCCCACTACTGCGGCAAATATCTTCTCGTCAATGAGACCGGCAGAAAGAGCAAGAGAGGCCATGACTAACCCCACTCCTGCTCTCGGGATCAGTCCGGTTCCGACAACAAACGCTCTCATCAAGGGGTATCCGGCAATCTTTGCGCCAAGTGTGCCACCGAGGCATTTGGCAAACATTCCGGTCAATATAAAAGCCACGGCAAAAAGCCCGCCGTCTTTCAGTATCCCGAAATCGATTCGTGCTCCAAGAACGCCGAAAAAGATCGGCACAAAGAGACCGTACGCAATCCCATTCAGTTTATGATTGATCTCTTTCTGAGCAAAATCCGCATGTCTCGCGATGATGATTCCTGACACAAAACTTCCTATGATAAAATGAAGCCCGACCCGGTCCGCCACATAACTGAATAGAAACAGGGTTGAAAGAACCAGCGCCACCTTTGACTCAGCAACATTCATGTGATCAGCAAGCAAAGCAATTGGAGAGAGAACAACCCTGTCAAACAGGATTGCGCCACCGAAAAAGAGGCCGATCTTAAGAACGGTAAAGCCCATTGTGTAGAGGGAAGCATCCTCCTGTGAATGTGCGAATGCGGTCAAAAACGACAGGAAAAACAGCCCGCAGATAGCATCGACAATCGCTATTCCGAGTATGTTCATGCCATAGTCGGTCTGAAGGCGGTTCAGGTCCATCAGGGTCCTCACGGTCACTCCGATGCCTGTAATGGAGAGCGCCAGTCCGGTAAAAAAAGATGCTATTATATCATAATCAAAGAGCCAACCTATCCCAAAACCCGCCGCAAAAGAGAGGGGCGCCTCCACACAGGCAATACCAATCGAGCGGCCCCCAAATTGCAGAAGTTTGTCTATATTGACCTGGCTGTAGCCTGCCATAAAAAGAAGAAACATCGCTCCGACCTGGGAAAGAACCTGCATATATTCTATTTCGTGCAGGGGTTCTGAAAAGAGAAAGGGTCCAAGCAGGTGAGCGCCAAGAAGGATCCCTGCCGTCAGTTCACCCAGGATAGCAGGTTGTCTTATCCGGTCAAAGAGATCTCCGATCAGCTTTGAAAGGAAAAGAATCAATGATATGGCAAGAATCGTTTCAAACATAAGGAGTTGTTGCCGTAACCGTTCCCTATTCCTTTACGACCGCCT
This sequence comes from Desulfobacterales bacterium C00003106, assembly GCA_001751015.1. Taxonomy (GTDB): domain Bacteria; phylum Desulfobacterota; class Desulfobacteria; order Desulfobacterales. Next base: position 1,007 of record MAXM01000125.1, on the reverse strand, counting down.
GATAGATTAGAGGAATTACATCCGAAAGAGTGACCATGCCGAGAAAAATCCCGTTATCGCGCCAGTTGGCCGACCCCTTTTTGACGACAGGAATGGCATAAGTATCAGTCCTTGCCATTTTTTTTGAAACTCCGACAATATCGTCTGAAGGATATGTTGTTACCGGTCTTCGGCACATGAACCGATCGACCGCCCCTTTTGTATTCATCAGACTGACAAGAGTGAATGCCTCTCCGATATCGGGGATCGCGCTTTTTCGCATAAAAAAGACCTTCAGGAGATCGACTGCATAGGCCATACCCAAAAGACGCCCCTTTTTTGTAACCGGGACCCCCTTGAAGGTCTTGTCCCTGAATATCCTGAGCACATTTTCAAGCCGCTCATCAGGTTCCACTGTAATCACATCAGTGACCATGATATCGGCAACCATAACACGTCCGAGTTCCTCCAACAGATCAATGTCAACCATCTATCTCTCCCGGTCATTCATATGGGTAGCGTTTCCCGTCGCCGTTCCTTGGTTTCAGAGGCGTCAAACGCTTCCGTCACATGTCAGTCATCTCAAGTGGCACAGACAGTCTTCCCTGTCCGTCCCCGGTTGCTGTTCAATGATGGGGAACTGCCGCAAACAGGAAGATTTGAAAAATGTCGGATGGTTCCCTGCGTTGCAATATATACCAATAGTCGCGGGAATACAATCCCCCGGTCTTCAAATAAAGGCAGCGGACGCAACGGGGATCAGCCTGAGGATGTTTTGGCCAAAAAGTCTACGTCCTTGATGCGTAAAGGAAAATTTCATCTTTAATAGTAGTTTATTATGCATTATAATTGTATTCAGTGCCTGAACGAAAACAAGAGATAAGCACCTTTGGAATTGATAATAGCTCATATGTGATATTAGTGGATACCAAATCGTTAGGACCATTTCTACCATAATCAATGAAGGGTTTTATGATGGGCAAAAAACCAGCCTATGAAGAATTGGAACAAAGGATCAAGGAATTAGA
>MAXM01000124.1 GCA_001751015.1 Desulfobacterales bacterium C00003106 | reverse complement strand
GAGATAGCAGATGAGATAGGCCTCCCTTTCCTGACCAAGCCGGTCTCCGGGGGGTCAAGTATCGGGATGCACATTGTCGGAGATGAAACGGAATTTGAAAAGGCCGCAGAAGATTCCTTTCGATATGATATTCATGTGATGGCGGAAGCGTATATAAGAGGACGTGAGATCACAGGGTCCGTGCTCGGAAATGAAAGGCTCACACTCCTTCCAATTGTTGAGATTGTTCCGGATTCCGCCCATCCTTTTTTTGATTACAAGGCAAAATATACGGCAGGGGCGACAAAGGAGATCTGCCCCGCCGCCATCGGTGATTTCCTTACAAGACAGGCAAAAGAGTGCGCGGCAAAGGCGCACCGTGCGCTTTGCTGCCGGGGATACAGCCGTACAGACATGATCTATGCGGGCGAGAGGATATTTGTCTTGGAGACAAATACGATTCCGGGAATGACACCAGTGAGCCTCTTTCCCCTTTCTGCACGGACCGCTGGTTTGACGTTCAGTCAACTCCTTGATCGTCTGATCGATCTTGGGCTCGAGAATAGAAAATGATTATTGACAGCAGCAGAGAATTGAAGGCTCGATACGATGAGCTGAAGGCCGGGGATATCTTTCTGGGGGTTCTCAGCTACAAGAAGCTCAGGGACCGGGTCCTCATAGACCTTTTGGAAAGGGGGGTTCGGGTAATTCCGTCACCCCTGTCACAGACATTGAGCTCCTCAAAGGTCGCACAGGCAGTGGTCCTATGCAAATGGATGATCCCCCATACATTTGTCATAAACCGGAGGCTTGCCCTCATGCATACCATAAGCGAGTTTAACCGCCTCGGTATCAAAAGAGTCGTAACCAAGGAAGACCGGCTTGATTGTGGATACGGCGTCCATTACTGGAACAGCATTGAAGAAGTCTATAATCAGACCGCCCTCCAGTCATTACCATATCCCTTTGTGATACAGCCGTTTGTGGCCAGGTATACGGATATTCGAGTAATTATTGTGGCCGATTATGTGGAGGCCTATACACGTCATAACCCCTATAATTTCAGAAACAACGTATCCGCAGGAGGGACAAGCCGACCCTACAATACGGACGCGAGCCAGGTAAAACTCTGCCGGGATGTCATGGAACGTGGGAAGTTTCCGTATGCCCATATCGATTTGATGATTATGCCGGACGGAAAGAACTATCTTTCCGAGATTGCGTTGGACGGCGGACTAAAGGGGGCCAGGGTAGACCGGGACGGGCTTTGCAAACTGAAAAGGGAGTGTCTTGAGTGCCTGGCCGACGAGCCCTGTCCCCTCTGAATGGTTCACTTCCCTATGCAAAACCTGCTGAATATCTCGTCGAGTATCTCGTGGCTGGTGGTTTCTCCCGTGATTTCTCCGAGGGCATCGAGTTCTTCCTGGAGCTCGATAGCGATCAGGGCGGGAGATTCTTCTTCATTCATCAGGCTCAGAGCTGCCTGACCCCCCGCGAGCGCTCTTTCGATAGCTCGTTTGTGGCGCAGGTTAGGAGCGACGGAAGGTGGCGCCATTTCGCGAGAACCGGTAATTGTCTCGTAGATAACGTCGACAAGCCGGTCAATGCCGGTATTGAATCTTGCCGATATCTCCACGATATCCGTTGCGCAGAGATGTTGCGAAATCTCTTTGGCAGACCATGCCCGCACAAGATCCACCTTGTTCGCCACGATGATTTTTTTCCTTGCTCTTATCTCGTTGAATATGGAGAAGTCTTCCGGTGTAAGAAGTTCACTGATATCTAATATGAAAAGGATAAGATCCGCGCAACTTAGACGTTTTTTCGTAAATTGTATCCCCGCAGATTCCACCATGTCGCTTGTAGGGTGGAGCCCTGCGGTATCGATTATTCTGGTGGGGATTCCTTTTATTGACAGGCCTTCTTCGATGATATCACGGGTGGTCCCCGGAACAGATGTGACAATGGCCCGTTCCTTCCTGAGAAAACTGTTAAGAAGGCTCGATTTTCCGACATTGGGCCGGCCGATGATGATGATTTCCACACCTTCCCGAAAGAGATGCCCTGTATCATACTTGCCCAGCAGGTCTTTCAAGGGGGATATTACACCAGCAGTCAGCGCCGCCTCTGCATCAGCGAAGTTTTCGTCTTCCATGTCTTCCGGAAAATCTATCATTGCCTCGATTTGGGCAAGAATCCGGATGAGACTCTTCCTCACGCGCTGAACAACCTCAGACAGGGTTCCTTCCATCTGATGCGTTGCCAGACTGAGCCCTTTTTCCGTCTTTGATTTGATCAGATCTATTACAGCCTCTGCCTGCGTCAGATCTATGCGGCCATTCAGGAAGGCGCGCCTGGTGAATTCCCCGGGCTCTGCCGCTCTGATTCCGAGTTTGAGCACCTGTTCCAGGATGGAATTGATGGCCGCCATGCTGCTGTGGGTCTGTATCTCCACAACATCTTCACACGTGTAGGTAAACGGAGCCCGCATTACCACAAGAAGCACCTCGTCTATGGTCTGGCCGGTTTCAGGATTTACGACAAAACCGTGATAAAGGCGATGAGACCGGAAGGCAGTGACAGCTTTGGAAGAGCGGAAGATCCGTCCGGGGACTGCACACGCCTCGGGACCACTGATCTTTATGACCCCTATTCCCCCCATGCCGGGTGGAGTGGCAACAGCACAAATAGTCTCTTGGGCGTTTTTCATGGCAACCTGCACAGTCAATGATCAGATTTGTTTTATTCTTGATTGTTGCATGAATATCTATTCTGATCTCTTTTTGCCTGTTCTTCCTTCACGGTTTCTTATATGTTAGTTTTATACGCTTTACAATCTGATTATCCGGGGAGCGCTATTCTTTGATTATTGACAAAAACGCATAATAAGTAGATGATATTTTTACAGCAGACAAGAAGTTACCCTTTTTATCATAACATCCATAGATGATTCCGGATAACTGATGCGTATCAGACAACATACATTAAGACAATCGGTTAGTTGCAGCGGAGTAGGGCTTCATTCGGGCAAAAAGGTGAATCTTGCCATTCATCCTGCTCCGATCAACCACGGGATCAAGTTTGTCCGGGTCGATATCCCTTATCGTCCTGTGATACATGCCCATTTCCGTCAGGTTATCGATACAAGCCTCGCTACAACAATAGGCAGCCAGGGGGCGATCATATCAACTATAGAGCATTTGATGGCGGCGTTCATGGGGATGGAAATTGATAACGCCCTCGTGGAGATCGATTCCTTTGAAATTCCGATCATGGATGGCAGCGCTGAACCATTCTCCTCCCTCTTTAGAGATGCCGGGGTCAGGGTACAGGAGGGATCGAGATATTTCTTTGTGATTCAAGAGCCTATCGAGATTGCGGAAGCAGGGAAATCAGTCGGAATTTTTCCGTCTGATTCATTCAAGATCAGTTATACTATCGATTTCCCGCACGCGATGTTACAGGAACAGGCGCTTAGCGTAATCGTGGAAAATGAGACGTTTGCAAAGGAGATCAGCCGCGCCAGGACCTTCGGATTCCTGCAGGATGTGGATTTTCTGAAGAAGAACGGATTCGCCCTGGGTGGCTCTCTGGATAACGCAATAGTGGTTGATCAAAGCAGCAATGTGTTAAACAAGGACGGACTTCGCTATAAGGACGAATTCGTGCGGCATAAGATACTCGATTTTATCGGGGATCTCTCCCTGCTCGGCATGCCGATTATCGGCCATGTGGTTGCCAACAGGTCCGGTCATACACTAAACCATGCGTTGCTGGAGACCCTCATTACGCAGACTCATTGTTGGCATACCAGCACATGGCCATACGAAAAATCCGAAGCGAGTGCCGGATAATTATACCTAAGGCACGGGGGCGAAATAACTTCCTCAACTATGCATCACAGCTTCAGGCCACCTTTGCCCGATCTCAAAT
>MAXM01000123.1 GCA_001751015.1 Desulfobacterales bacterium C00003106 | reverse complement strand
GGGTACCAAGGCACCGACGGATCTAATCATCGCCATGCGTCAATTTCTGAGAGAGTACCGACTTGGGTTGTTTCAAAAACGGAATCCAGCAGAAGACACTTAGATGATAATTCCTTCCCTAATCCTCAAAAATTCAGTCCGGAAAAGCCCCTGGCAGGCCACTTTTTGGGCACTATTAGCCATCAAGGTCGAAAATTCAACCAGATTGAATATCAGAAATCAATTAACCTTGTACCGCAACACGAGCTGGAGTTTAAGCAGATCCCCCTGGGCGCTCCCGTGAAATTCGACGGAGCTAAAACCAAAATAGTCTTTCCGGAAAGAGATAGAACAAAAAGCAAAAACAAGGGCTATGAAAGATGACTCAACACTATGTTCCGTTTCGCTGCAGCGCGAGACTCCTCGATAAAATCGACGAAATTAGACATCAACGGGGTTTCAAAAATCGGGCTGAAGTTCTCAGGTTTTTGATAGATGATTACGATACTGAAAGACATACACGAGACGAATCCATACGATTTATGAAAAGACTTGAAGCAAAGCTCACCAACCGCAATTCGGAAATTGCGGAAGAAAGGTTAAACGAAATTTTTGCAATCCTGATGGTTCTCGGCAATCTGAACCCCCGCGCGAGAAAGATCCTTGCCGAACAAATGCCGCAATATTTTCAAAACACCTGACATATTTTTATACCCCTGTGGCTTCACCAGAGGCCCTATATGCCACGATCTTATTTTTTTACATGTAACCCACCTACCAGACAGCTCTTTTTGTCAACACGTGTGCTTAAATGCGTATTTAAGACAGAAATAGCTGTGTGTCGCACACCGCAATAGGATAATTTTTCCAAATACTCCTTCCGCGCTTCGCTTGGAGCGAATTTTCTCCGCTGCCTGTCTGAACAGCGACAGGTAGCGGAGTGAGATTCCCGTCAGTGTTATTTGCCTATTTTACAAATCGTTTCTTTTTTGTCGATCTCAAAGAAAACAAGTTACGGCCTTTGAAACCTTGTTTCACTCGGTTTGTTCAAAGGCTCTCCGCATTGCTCCCTCAAATGGTTTGCCCGTAGATTTCAGTTTTCTCTCAAAACTATTTAAACTGTCAAAACATCGTCGATAGAGCTCGCTTTCCGGAAAGTTCATCATTTCCCAAAACCCCTTATCCTGTTCAGCGGCCATCTTTCGCTGATATAGATTTTTCGCTTCTTTCGCCTGTTTTTCCCGTTCCGAAATGATTGCATGTTCTGTTTCGAGTTGTTTCTGCTGAAAGGATTTGTACCCCTTGGGTTTCGGGTAGCCACCAGTTTTTTCAAGTATGCGGAAAAACCAGTTGAACGCGTTCTTGACTGGTTTGGATTTTTCAATATTCATGTCGACCAACTCGAACCGGCAATAGCACAAATATTGGATCATGTTTCCAAGAGGACATTGGGCGGTTTTCAGCCACCCATGAAGTTGTTTTGGGGTCAATCCCTTCTCCCTCCAATACCCTAATTCTGGCTCTATATTTAAACTATATTCTAGTTCCTTAGTAGTAGTAGTTTTATTATATATAAAACTACTACTACTAAGGAGTTGGTCATCGAGTTGGTCATCGAGTTGGTTAGTTACAATGGGAAGAGACCTATAATCAATCGAGGCTAATTTGCTTTTGAGGTTCTCGGAATTACCTCTTAAAACAAATTTGGTTTCTGTTGTTTTTCTTGAAAATCCTATTTGCCCTGCTACATTTTTTAAACCTCCATTTTTAGATATCATACCTTTTTGCCGTAATCTTTTTAAGCATCCTCGAAGAGTATCTATAGAAATGTCAGTGGCTTGGTGAATTTTTGCCATAGTAGTTACTTGTCCATTAAGCTGTTTCAAACAATGAAAAAGTATAGCTTCATTTTGAACCAATATTGGTTGTTGACTTGGTATCTGAGTAGGTTGTTCAGTAGGTATCTGACTTGGTTGTTGACTTGGTATCTGAGTAGGTTGTTCAGTAGGTATCTGACTTGGTTGTTGACTTGGTATCTGAGTAGGTTGTTCAGTAGGTTGCACAGTAGGTTGCACAGTCGAGTACTCAACTGAATGACCAACTGAATGACCAACTGAATTTTTTCCTCTTATTGTTTTGGAAGCTTGCTCAACCAAAGAACTACTAGCATCTATAAAACCCTCGAATAAACTTTTAGGTTGTTTCATAATCAATCACCCTATCGATCGTTTTAAGTTTTATTTTCAAGGATACTAATAAGTTCTGTTGCTAATTTACGATAAGCTGCGGCACCAGAAGCTTTCGGGGCATATTTGTAAATTGTTTTCGAGTGCAGTTCAGCCTGTTGAAAAGTAGTGTTAATGGGAATCGTTGTGTTAAAAACATCATGAGGATTAAAAATTTCGCGAATCTGATGCATAATTGCACGGCTAATCGACGTCCGTTTATCTAAACGAGTAATCAATAATCGTAAAAACTTGAGATCAGGGTTAGCGTTTTTAGAAACATCTTTTATAAATTCAACTGCTCTAATTAGCCCTTCAATGCTATATTTACTTCCCGAGTCATTGGGAACAATGACAAAATCTGACGCATATAAAGAGCAAATGACAAATGTTCCCATGTTCGGCGGGTTGTCTATAATCGTCACATCAAATTTTTTTAATGCAAAATCGCGCAGATTGTTCCGTAAAACAGAAAAAGATGCAGGTAGATTGAGAATGAGTTTTACTTCGAGGGCTGCGGTCACATCAATATTTGGAATTATATGTAGGTTTTCGTGGAATGTTGGATAAACACATTGTTCAGGAGATACTTCTGTATTTTCTGGATCCAATAATTCAAAAAGAGTGTTTGCGTTGGGCCTTTCGCCACCAAGAAGCATTGATGTGGCATTACACTGCGAATCCATATCCAGCACCAAGACTGATTTACCTTTTCTGGCAAGCGCATCTGCTAGGTTGCATGTTGTTGTTGTTTTCCCAACACCCCCTTTATTATTAACAACTGAAATGATAACCGATCGTGGTTGCATAAAAGTCTCCTTTATATATTATATATGGGGTTGTCTTAGTTGCTAATATAAATAAATAACATAGTATTTTAGCTAAAATAGTATTTAATATGATTATATCATATAGTAAATATATAACAACAAAGCAATAAAAATATTGTTTGTATATATCAAAAAATGTTGTGTAACAATGAGAGAGCGTCTGAAGGAAGCCGGAGTGCAGGTAAGGGAAGAATTCGAAGCTATGAGGCGACCTGTCTGCGTGCAACGCACAGGCAGACAAACAGAAATAGCATCAAGGGGAAGTTCTTGGGTGAGTTAGACCTAACAATTGAGAAACATTGTGATATCCATTAGAAATCTACAAAAAATTGCTTAATTGCTGATGCCTCTTTCATATTAATAACCGTGTCCTCATTGATTTTCTTTACAATGGGTCAAGAATAGTCCTTATCACATATTGTCTTTTGCTCCAGATACTGAAGAACACTGTTTCTTAAAGATAGCCGCATTTTTGACCCCGTAATCCGCATAGCAGTTGTTAAACAGGACAAAAGTTTGCTGTGCTCTTTGTGCGACGTTTTCTACCCGGGCAGCCCACGGCAGAAGTTCTTTGTCCGGGTACAGGTACCGGTATTTTTCTACAGTCCTAACCCCCCTGGCAAACCATGATTTTCGGTTGCGACCATGGAGGCGAATGTAGGCGACATCCGAGGTCAGGGCGCCCGGGCCGGCCCAGCCATGAATCCAGGGGCCGTCTACAGCAACAAAGGTCATCCCGTGTTCCTTTAAGAAATGGACGGCCTTGTCTTTATCCGGCGACTCTATCCACCTTTGGTGACGAAATTCAACGGCCACCATCATCTCGCGTGTTTTTTCCCTTACAAGCTTCAGCCAGTCAAAGGATTTCCTGGAGGGGAGAAACCAGGGTGGGAACTGAAAAAGGATACACCCAAGCTTGCCTGTATCTTGGAGCGGCCTCAGGGTGTGCACAAACATGTCAAAGGCAGCCTCGACAATCTCGATGGGGAATTCTCTGGCCTGTTGCTGTTTTGAGAGCTTTGGGGGGAGTTCCGCTGCAAGTATTCGGGGGATGCCCTTAATGAGAGTGGGATGGCCGGTCAGCATGGAATAAGCTTTGATGTTAAAGATAAATCCCTCCGGGGTCCTTTTGGCCCAGAGCACGGCGTTACGTTCCGCCGGTATGGCATAATAGGATGAATCAACCTCGACCGTATCGAAGTGGTCTGCGTAAAACCGAAGCCGGGCTTCGGCAGTGGAGCCCCCTTTTGGATAGAACCTTCCGCTTTCGATCAGCGTCTTATCAGTCCAGGAAGCTGTTCCTATATACAATTTTCCCATTATAGAATTCCTTGATGGTCAGGATGCGTTTTGCCACAATACATACGCCCCTGAGGCCGAACCGGTTTACATGTCCTTCTGTGATGAGTACGGGATTTGCGAGGATCTTTTTTGAATGTTGCCGTTGTACATGCTCGAAGACGGTCAGGTCAAAGAGGCCCTTTTCGTCTTCCAGGGTCAGGAACATGACCCTCTTTCCGCTTCTCGTGGGGGGTGTGTGGATGATAATCGTTTTTCCGGCAGATCTTACCCAGGAGCCATGTTCTTTCCACCTTATACCATCGCTCGTGACAAACCCGGCTTGTTTGAGATCTTCTCTAAAGGGTTCGATGATATGGCCCCTGAATGAGACCTCCATGAACGCCATCTCCTTGAGCAGTTTTTGCAGAAGTTCGTTATCCACAGGCCTCCTTTTTTGATCCGTTTGCGGCCTCAGCCAGCCCGTCCATGGCCCCCGCCCCCAGGAGCTTTATGCAAATATTTTCAGGGATATTGGCCCGCAGGCAAAGGTCCTGTCGGCTTTCATACAGGGATACTTCCCTTGCTTGTATGATACGTGCGGCATAGCTCGGGCCGATCCCCTTTATGGCCAACAGACTGATACGGATGCCGCCGGATTCCGGTGTATAGCGCATCCGGCTGGAATTGACATGCGGCCCAAGGATACGAATCTGATGACGCTTTGCCTCATTAAGGATAACAGACTTTGGGTATGAGCCCACGTGCCCCGCGTTGAGGAGTCCGAGATAGAATTCAAGGGGATAATGGGCCTTAAGATAAGCAGTTTGATACGTGATGTGGGCAAAGGACGCCGCATGGGCCTTGCAGAACCCAAAGCCCGCAAAGCTCGTTACCATGGCCAATATCGCTTCGGCAGTGGCACGATAATACCCTTTTTTGAGGCATCCCTGCATAAAGGCGTCTTCTAATCTTATGATCTCGTTGAGACAAAGATTTTTTGTGACACCCCTTCGGAGTCTGTCGGCATCGGCATAGGAGAGCCCTGCTATGTCATGGCCGATCCTCAGGATTTGCTCCTGGAAGAGGATCACTCCGTATGTTTCCCGCAGTATAGGTTCCAGGTCGGGATGGATATAGGTAATCGGCTCCCTGCCGCTCCGTCTTGCGATATAGGGGTTGACCATATCCCCCTGTACAGGCCCGGGTCTGAACAATGAGATTTCGGCGATTATATCGGCAAAGTCTCTGGGCTGAAGCCTTCCGAGCAGCTGGCGCTGACCCGGCGATTCCAACTGAAAAACGCCCACCGTGTCCGTGGTCCTTAAAAGGCGGTAGGTACGCTCGTCATCAAGGGGAAGCCTGTCGAGGTCGACAAATACCCTGCGCCTTTTCAAAAGCGCAAGGCTCTCCCGGACAGCGGTGTGCATCCTGAGACCGAGAAGGTCGAGCTTAATGAGACCAAGGGCCTCTATGTCGTGCTTGTCATACTGCATGACAGGAAATCCCTTGTTCGATGCTTCAACCGGGCTCCATGCGGTTATCTCATCAGGCGCTATGACCACGCCACCGACATGAACGGAAAGTTGAAAGGGCAGGCCCGATATCCTGGCCGCCATATCAAGGAGGGCGGTCTCTGTCCTTAACGGGGTGTCTGCAAGTTCAGGGAGCGTCTCAGATATATTCCTGATAGCAGAGCTTTTTGTATAATAGGGGAGAAAGGATGTCAGTTCATTGATGCGGGTCCGGGTATATCCAAAGGCGCTTCCCAGTTTCCGCACAGCCCCTCGTGCCCTGAATGTCTGGATTGTGGCGAGCATGGCGGCCCGACCCGCGTATTTATCCATCACATAGCCGATCACTTCATCCCGCCTCAATGAATCAAAGTCAAGATCCACATCCGGCATATCTGAGCGGCCTTTGTTGAGAAACCGCTCAAAAAGAAGGTCGTGCTTTATGGGATCGACTCCACCCAAAACAAGGGAGGTCACAAGAGATCCTGCGGCAGACCCCCGTATGGTACAACGGATTCCCTGGTGTTCGGCAAATGCCCGAATGTCTTTGACAAGCAGGAAGTAACCGGAAAGGCCCTTTTGATCTATAAGGGCAAGCTCTCGATGCAGGCGCGTAACGGCATCAGGCGTGACTATTCTATATCGCTTTGCCAGGGAGGCAAAGCATAGCCTGGATAGGCGCTTGTTTGAAGGCATATCCGGGAAACGGGGCGGATGGAGGGTATGGAGAGGTAATTCAAGATTGCACCGTTGGGCAATCCTGCCCGCGTTTTCCACGGCTTCCTGACAGGGGATATCAGCGCGCATCTCAGGTTCGGTCTTAAGGTAAAACCGATTATTGGGCAAAGGCTGCACATCACGATGATGCCATTTCTGCTGGATGCCGACAAGATGGCGGTGAACCTCATAATCTTCTTTACACAAAAAAGCGACCTCGTTGGTCGCGACCAGCGGGATATCAAGCTGCTTTGCTGCGGCAGCCATGGATTGCATGATGGAAAGGTCATCCTGAAGGCCATGGTTCTGAAGTTCTACAAACAGGCGCTCATGTCCGTAAATCTCTTTCAGATAAGAAAGCCAGGCTGCCGCAGCGTCAATCTGGTGTGCCGCAAGAAGCTTGCGCAGATATCCCTCGCGTCCGCCGGTGAGACAGATAATATCTTCGCTGTGTCGAGACAGGGCATCGGCAGGACAGGCAGGGTATCCCTTGTGGCCGGATGTATGCGCCAGGCTCAAGAGACGGCAGAGGTTGCGATAGCCCTGCAAAGAGACGGCAAGAAGTATAGGGGCCGATCCGTTCCAGATGGTGGCTTCGGTTCCGATTATCGGTTTGACCTGGCGCTCAAGGGCTGTCCGATAGAATCGGATCGCGCCATACAGGCCGTTTTTGTCGGTCAGGGCAACAGCGGCAAAGCCCGCATCCTTTGCCTGCACAACAAGGTCGGCGGGAGAAAAGG
>MAXM01000122.1 GCA_001751015.1 Desulfobacterales bacterium C00003106 | reverse complement strand
CTTATAGGAGATGTAGGCGCCATGTTCTTTTGCTGTCCGGATGATGAAATCGATCTCTTCCTTTGAAAGGATCTCCTTTACTCCCATGAGCCCGACCCCGTCGTGTGTATCCAGAATGTTAAAGAACGTGGCAACATCGGAGTCTATCTTCAGGTTCCGGGCCCACTCAGAAAGGGCGGTTGCATCCCCTGTGTAGAAGGTGTGAAGGACCAGGGGGGGCAGGGCGAAGTTATACACCATGTGCGCCTCATCATAACCATTGCCGAAATATGAAACATTGTCTTCGTGAGGAACATTTGTTTCCGTGACCAGGGCCACCCCGGGGGCGACAACATCCATGACGTCGCGCAGGAGTTTGACAATCTCATGAGTCTCCGACAGGTGCACACATTCGGTTCCCGGGTCTGCCCATATATAGGTAACGGCATCCAGCCTTATCATGTCTGCCCCTCGACGTACATAAAAGAGCAGGCCATCGATAATCGATAGCAAGACTTCGGGGCTCCTGAAATTAAAGTCGATCTGATCCTCGGAAAAGGTCGTCCACACATACCTTGGACCGTTAATTGTACAGAACCTGGTAAGGATGTCCGAGGTTCGAGGCCGAAAGATCTTGCTCCGCTGATCGGGTGTAAGGTCGTCAGGAGAGGCATAGGAAATGAAGGAGTCCTTGAACTGTGGCTTGCCTCTTAAGAACTCCCTGAACTGCTGACACCTGGACGAGCAATGGTTCAGCACCCCATCAAACATGAGATTGTATTGACTCTCAATCTCCCTGATATCCTCCCAGGTCCCGAGTTTCGGATCCACGGTCCCAAAGTCGACAATGGCAAAGCCTTTGTCAGAGGAATAGGGAAAAAAGGGAAGGATGTGCAGGGTATTGATTGCGCCACGATTGTATGTATTGACAAACTTGTGTAATGTGACAAGGGGTAATTCATCTTCTTCGCCCCTTATGAGATCGCCATAGGTGATGAGGACCATGTCCTTTTCGGTAAACCGCTCTTTGGGATCATAGTCCTTCTCTGCCTCAATCAATTCCTGGGGTTTATGGGCATAGTGGACTTTGAGGATACGTTCCAGTTCGGGTATCCACTGCTCTGCCTCGGCCTCACCGTAAAGCAGGGAAAGCCGCCCTAACATCCGTTCCCGGGCCTCGGCAGGGACCTCAAGAAGAGGTCTTGAGAAATCCGGGTCTGTATCGTAGCGTATGTGCGCTTGCTTAATGGGATCTTTTTCCATGTGGCCTCCTTGTAAGGCTTACACTTGTTGAAAGAACTATGTCACTTCAGTCACTATGGTCATTTCAGTCCACTGCCTACTGCCCCGGATCAATAAGTTCTATGCGGCTATTTACCTCAGGACGCCTTGTCGAGGCTTTTTCGGTAAAGAGTACCCGGTTCCCTTCTACCCCGTGTAATCGCAGCCAGTCCCGGGTATATGTCTTCCAGTTCTCCGGGTAATCAGGCTCATGCACCGGATAGACCCCATAGGAAAACTGGAGTTGCTGACAGACCGTTTCCTGTGGGGTGATGGCGGCTGTCCATACGGGAAGTCTGAACCGCGTGACCGCTCTTGCCGAAGCGCCACTATGGGTTGGCACCATTACCACTGCCAGAGAAACTTCCTTTAATATGCTCTCAACGGTCAAGGCAATCAGATCCGAACCGCCGGCAATCCCTTCATGGCCAAATGCCTTCAATGCCTCTCGGGCATAATAGCTCGGGCGGTGAACTTCAATGGCCGCGGCGATCTTGGTCAGCATCCCTACGGCGTCTACGGGATACTTTCCCATTGCCGACTCCCCGGAAAGCATCACGCAGTCCGTCCCATCAAGGATGGCGTTTGCCACATCCGTGGACTCCGCACGGGTGGGACGCTTGTTAGTGGTCATGGACTCCAGCATCTGCGTAGCCGTGATCACCGGTTTGCCAAGGAGGTTTGCATCCCGGATCAGGCGCTTCTGGGCGACTGCGATCTGCTCGATCGGTATTTCCACCCCAAGGTCCCCCCGGGCGACCATGATGCCGTCTGCGGCCTCCATGATCTCGTCCATGCGGTCCAGCGCCCCGGAACGCTCGATCTTGGCGATGATGAACGGATTGTGTCCCAAGGCCGTTGCTGCATCGCGTACAGCAACAATATCTGCCGCGCTTTCCACAAAAGACTGGCTAACTGCGTCCACGCCTTGCTCCATGGCAAATTTCAGGCAATCGTGGTCGCGATCAGTAAACGCCTTGATTCCAAGGTCAATCCCGGGCAAGTTAAGGCCCTTGTGGGAACGTAATTCGCCACCGACCAGGACCAGGCACTCAACGTCGTTTCCTTCCACTTTTACGACCTCTATTTGGACAAAACCGTCATTGAGATACAGGGTGTTTCCGGGCTTTACGACCTGCGGCAGGGGGGCGAAGCTCATTGATACACGTTGGCTGTTGCCGGTAATATCGTCTGCCGTCAGTGTGAAAGAGTCGCCCGGCTTCAACTGGATCGGCTCTTTGTCCAATTTGCCGATACGCATCTTGGGGC
>MAXM01000121.1 GCA_001751015.1 Desulfobacterales bacterium C00003106 | reverse complement strand
AAAAAATATCGTAATTAAAGCATGTTAATGACGATATCAGGTATTAATTCATGTGTCCCGCACTATAAACTGCGAGTTTGCGAGGTTTATTGAGCCTACGAAGAGCGTACGATGCTGAAAGTGGCGATTACGGGAGGTGCAGGCTCTGGGAAGAGCGTTATATGTGCTGAATTCGAAAAACTTGGGGTTCGGACTATCAGTCTTGACAAGATATCGCGTGAGGTGGTTCAGCCTCAGACCCGTTGCTGGCTTCAGATCGTCGACTACTTCGGGAAAACGATCTTAAAAGCGGATAATTCTATAGATCGTCGCAGACTCCGTGAATTCATCATCGCAGATCCTGATGCGCGTATCATCCTGCAAAAAATAACACACCCTGCAATATTACAGAACATGAAAAAGCGTATGAAGGCGCTGGAAACGGCTTTTCCTGAAGAAATAGTCGTTGTTGAAGTTCCTCTCCTGTTCGAATGCGGCCTTCAGGATCTTTTTGATGCGACCATTTTGGTATCAGCCCCTGCTCATCAGCGAATAGACCGTTTGATGCGCAGAGATCGCGTCTCCGATGAGAACGCAGAGGCCCTTGTAAACATGCAGGACTGCACTGAGGCAAAAGAGAAGCGCGCCGATTTTGCTATCGAAAACAGTGCCGGCTTAGAGGATCTCTCAAAGCAGGTATTCAATATACACAGAACGTTCCTTCGTCAAACAGACGGAAGGTTTTTCAGAAGCGTCACAGATAGGCCTTGACAGAAGAGATATTTATATAATATATGAAAATTATGAATCTGCGTGAAGTCTTTGCATCTGTTCTGCGTCAGGCAAGGACGGCGGGTATTAATCGAACGGATACATTGAGTATCCTGACAAATAGGGTGTGAAGCCTGACGCTGTGCCACTAAAAAACAAGAGTTCGGCAAAGGCCTCACGGTGTTCTTCCATAAATACGCTGTTTCCACAATCTCTGCGTCAGACTTATCCACAACGCTTAGGCAGATTGCCTCTCTTGGTCTTGCATGAAATAATACTGCATTTTGGGAAACGAACACTATCTCCAAACGGAGAATCTATACGATTCGGTTGTCTTTGCTCGATCTTAAATCTCAAAATAGCTTGCTATTTCATCAGGTTTTGTGATTTGAGATCGAACAAATATGATCCAAATCTATGCGCCTAATTGAGGAAGTTTTTCCGTCCTCTGCCTTAGGGTTCGAAAAAATATATATATTTACATTCCAAGTTTATCATATCTTTAACCGATCTTCATTCGCTAAAGTCCTCAAAATAGTTCGCTATTTGTGCCTGTCCTGCGGGGTGTGAAGTCTGTTTTTCCGACAACACCTTGATTCTTCTCCCCTTTTTGTGGGGAAGGGTAGGGGCGGGTAATATCAAGATAATGTGAAAACAATTGTCTGAAAATCTATAACATTTTTAAAAATCTGATTATTCATGGAGCGGTATTGTTTTCAAGGTCTTAGGGGAGAAGAGGGAAAATTATTGAATACCACAATATCAGGTGCATGAGAAGGGAAGTATCATGAATTTACAGGAACTAAAGAACAAAAAGATTAAGGAATTGAACAAGTTAGCCAAATCATTCAATATTGAAGGAGCATCCGGCCTCAGAAGGCAGGAGTTGATCTTTGCTCTCCTCCAGGCCCAGACCGAAAGAAATGGTCTGATTTACGGGACAGGCGTGTTGGAGACCCTTCCGGACGGCTTTGGATTCTTGCGTGCTCCGGATTATAATTACCTTCCGGGACCGGACGATATCTACGTTTCTCCATCTCAAATCCGGAGATTCAATCTTCGAACCGGCGATACTGTGGAAGGTCAGATCCGGCCTCCTAAGGAAGGAGAGAGATATTTTGCACTCCTCAAAGTGGACAAGGTCAATTTCCAGGATCCGGAAATCTCCAGGGAAAAGATCTTGTTCGACAACCTGACGCCGCTGTATCCGGAGATGAGAATCAAGCTCGAAAGAAAACCGGACAAGTATTCCGTGAGAATAATGGACCTGATGACACCGATAGGATTCGGACAGCGGGGGTTGATCGTTTCTGCTCCAAGGACCGGAAAGACAATGCTCCTGCAAGATATCGCCAACAGCATTACGGAGAATCACAAGGAAGCCGTACTAATTGTGCTGCTCATTGATGAGCGGCCTGAAGAGGTAACTGATATGGCCCGTTCGGTCGACGCGGAGGTCGTAAGCTCGACATTTGACGAGCCCCAGCAACGGCATGTCCAGGTGGCCGAAATGGTTATTGAAAAGGCTAAGCGTCTCGTTGAACACAAAAGGGATGTAGTGATTCTGCTGGACAGTATCACACGCCTGGCACGCGCTTACAACACGGTCGTGCCTCCAAGTGGAAAGATCCTTTCCGGAGGAGTCGACTCGAATGCCCTTCACAGACCGAAAAGGTTCTTTGGCGCGGCTCGAAATGTGGAAGAAGGCGGCAGTCTCACCATTATTGCAACTGCTCTTGTTGATACCGGGAGCCGGATGGATGAAGTGATATTTGAGGAATTCAAGGGCACAGGCAACATGGAGATACATCTGGATAGAAAGCTGTCAGACAAGAGAATCTTTCCTTCAATCGACATTAATCGGTCCGGTACGCGCAAGGAAGAACTCCTCCTTGATTCGGAAACGCTTAATCGGGTCTGGGTTCTGCGTAAACTGCTTTCACCGCTCAATCCGATGGACAGCATGGAATTTCTGCTGGACAAAATGAAGGGAACAGCAGATAACCAGGACTTTCTCAATTCAATGAGTCAATAGCTCTGCCTGCTTCTGTCTGAAAGACCTCGATGTTGCGGGCGCGGTCAGCATATCTTTGTGCCAGGCCGGACATCTCCTTCAATAAATGGAACAAAACACCTTTTTTTGTCTGTAGCTGCGAGCATCATCCCCTCGGAGAGGACCCCCATCAGTTTTGCCGGTTTCAGGTTTGCAAGAACAATGACCTTCTTGCCTATAAGGTCAGATGGCGCATAACTTGCTCCTATGCCTGCCACTATCCGGCGTTCTTCCCCAATATCGCATTTCAACTTTAACAGATTGCTGGAATTGGGAACAGGTTCGGCTTCAAGCACGGACCCCACCCGAAGATCGAGTGCCTGGAAATCCTCAAGCTCGATCTCCTTTTTCCGCGGAAGAGACCTCTCCTTTGTTTTTCCGGAAGAGATATCTTCTGTTTCCTTTTCCAATTCCACTCTGGGAAACAACGCAATCGCCTTGGGTACTACAACTCCCGGTTTAAGTCCGCCCCATTCGGAGATCTCTGAAAAAGAAAACGCCTGGTCCGGTGCGAGACCGAAATATCTTCGCATCCGCTGCGAGGCCTTTGGCATAAAGGGAGAAATCATCCCGCAGACAATCCTGAGACCTTCCATGCAGTTATAGATTACTGTCTGAAGCCGTGACCTGCCCCCCTTTTCTTTTGCCAGGGCCCACGGGGCGTTTGTGTCAATATATTTATTGAGTTTATTGATAAATTGCCAAATCGACATCAATGCCTTATGAAAGGCAAAACCTTCAATTTCCCTGCGGGCACCATTAACCATCTCAATGGCATCCCGGGCAAGGGCAAGATCAAGATCTGTTTCCGCGCCTGAGACCGACTCGGGCACAACACACCCGAAGTATTTGTGGATCATGCTGACCGTGCGGCTGAAGAGGTTGCCGAGATCATTTGCGAGATCAGCATTGATCCGTTGAACCAAAGCCGGCTCACTGAAATGTGAATCAAGGCCGAAAGCCATCTCCCTGGTCAGGAAATAGCGGAACTGATCGCTTCCGTACAGGTTCTTTATGTGCAGGGGGTCCACGACATTTCCTGTGGTTTTTGACATCTTGCCATCGTCCATGTTCCAATACCCATGTACTTTCAGTTGGTTGTACAGAGGTATCCCGGCAGCCTTCAGCATTATAGGCCAATAGATTGCATGCGGCTTCAATATGTCCTTTGCAATGATATGATGCGCCACCGGCCAGTATCGCTTAAAAAGCTCTCCGTCAGGATATCTGAGAGCAGAAATGTAGTTCAGCAGAGCATCGAACCAGACATATGCTACGTACTGATCATCAAAGGGGAGCGTAATCCCCCATTCAAGCCTGGTCTTCGGTCTTGAGATGCAAAGATCTTCCAGGGGCTCTTTGAGAAAAGCCAGCATTTCGTTTCTATATCGCTCCGGGGCTATGAAGTCGGGATTTTTCCTGATATGATCCACAAGCCAGTCCTGGTACTTGTTCATCTTTAGAAAATAGTTTGACTCCTCAATCCTCTCCGGCTCTGTCTTGTGATCCGGGCACTTGCCGTCCACAAGCTCCTTTTCCGTATAGAACCGCTCGCACGCGAAGCAATACAACCCTTCATACTCGCTGAAATATATATCGCCTTTGTCATATACCCGTTGCAGTACATATCGGACAACCTTCTGATGTTCGGGATACGTGGTGCGGATAAACTGATCGTTGAGTATGTCGAGTTCGGGCCAGACTGCGCGGAAGATGTCGCTTATCGTGTCTGCATAGGCCTTGGGGCTTAACCCTTCTTTTCGGGAGGCACGAACAATCTTGTCTCCGTGCTCGTCGGTTCCTGTCAGGAAATAGACGTCCCTTCCAGCCATTCGATAATATCGCTTGAGCACGTCAGCAATAATCGTAGAATATGCGTGCCCGACATGGGGCCTCGAGTTTACATAGTAGATAGGGGTTGTAACATAAAATGGTTGAGACATGCTTCCTCCGCGGTTACGACTCATTCTTTGTCTTTTTTTCTTTTGACTTGTATTTGCGATAAGTACGTTTTTTTGCGCGGCCCGGCTCCGGCTTTACTTCCCTGATCCTGTCTGATGAAAACTCCGCCTGTGTCCCATTCTCAAATTGAACAACAACACATCCGCGCAGAATATCCTGCCTGATTACCCGTCCGGTTCCCTTTTCTGTCCGGACAGTTGTTCCGGATTTCGGAGATTCGTTCTTCAGGTTGCAATACGTATCATATTCAAACGCCAGACAACACATCAGGCGCCCGCATGCCCCGGAGATCTTGGTTGGATTCAAAGAGAGGTGTTGAATCTTTGCCATCTTGACTGATACCGGACTGAACTGCTGAATAAAAGACGCGCAGCAGACCTCCCGACCGCATCTCCCGAGCCCTCCGCACATCTTGGCCTTGTTTCTGACACCAATCTGACGCATCTCAATACGAACGGAAAATTCGTAAACGAGTTTTTTGACCAGCTCACGAAAGTCAACACGCCCGTCGGCCGTGAAATAGAAAATGATCTTGCTTCCGTCAAAGAGGCATTCAACGTCAACGAGATTCATTATAAGGCCAAGTTCACTGATATATCCCAGGCATGACTTGTACGCTCTTTTTTCGAGCGCCAGATTTTCGAGATGCTGTTTTATGTCGTCTTCGTTTGCCGGACGAAAAATCTTTTTCAGGTCTTTTCTGATCTTGGACGGTTCTGTGTGTTTGGAAGGAGTAGATACGGTTCCGAAACCGAATCCACGTTCCGTTTCAACGATGACATAATCCCCCCGGTCAAGAACATAGGGGCCGGGATCAAAATCATAGGCCTTCCCCTCTTGCTTGAATTTTATTCCGACAATTTTGTTCATTTCTGCTTAACCTCTATACTTCCTGACAGAGTCGTATTAACATCCATTCCAGAACCAGTAGGCGATTGCCGCTTTTTTGCAAAGCGTTCTGGGCCTCCTGGATGATCTTTGTCTTGTTGAGCAGCGATAACAGGGAATATCTCTGCAAGGTTTCCTCTATTCTCTCTTTGAGGTCCTTGTTTATGATCTTTTGCGGGCAAAGTCCGGCGAACACAAGATCACGAATCCACACCTTCAGCATTTCCAGCCTGTTTACCAGATCATCCTTATCCTTTGAGAGGCTCTCTGCAAAACCCAGGAGAAGACTCATCCGGTTCACAGAGAGACTTTCAAACTCTTCTATCAACCAATTTCGATCCTTTCTGATTTCCTCTGAATCAGCCGCAAGAGCCGCGCCCAGACTGCCGTTGGCCCAGACCGCCACAATATCGGCTGCCTTCGGCTCTGCCTGCGTGGCCTGAACGAGTCTATCCGCAATCAATGCGGCCGGCAGGGGAGCAAATGCAATATGTTGACACCTTGAAACAATCGTAGTGAGAAGATCCGACGCCTGGTGGGCCGTCAGCACCATAAAAGAACCTTTTGGGGGTTCTTCAAGGATCTTGAGAAATGTGTTTGCCGCTGTTGGGTTCATGGTATGGGCATCGGCTATGATTGCAATACGTCTTTCTGCTTCAAACGGCTTCAGGGCGAATTCATTTTTAATAGCCCTGATCTGTTCGACCTTGATGGATACGCCCGAAGGTTCAACAAAAAGGAGATCAGGATGATTCCCGGAATCGACCTTCCTGCAATCAGGACAGACGCCGCACGCTGCGATGCCCTTTGCGGACCGGCATTGCAAAAGCCTGGCAAGAGCAAATGCGCATGACCGTTTTCCTATCCCGGGAATTCCGGTGAAAAGCAGGGCATGTGGAATTCTATTCTTCTCATACGCCCGTCTCAGGAAACGGATTGCCCGGTCCTGGCCTATGATATCTTCCAAGTTCACGGTGTTCACGAATCAGCCTTATTGTACGTGACATATTTGATGCTCACGCAACAAGTCAATATCTAACCTTAGGTGATACGTAAGTTGAGCGATTAGCCTTTAGCGGTTAGCTATTAGTTTAAT
>MAXM01000120.1 GCA_001751015.1 Desulfobacterales bacterium C00003106 | reverse complement strand
TGTGATCGGGACGAAAGCCGCAAACAGGCCACTGACCGCCTTGGGCGGATGGAAAGGCGCGGCAAGTAGGACGAACGTAAGCCAGGAGACCCGGACAAGGCCGAACACTCCACAACATTCCTCGAGGGAGGAAAGGAGGATTTGCTGATGAAGAGGTTTCTTCAACCGGCAACGGTGTTATCTGTCTGTATCTCAATTTGCACCTTGCTTTGCCCCGGCCTGTCACAAGGGGATATGAGCATGGATGAGACTGTGTTAAAATTGGAAGAGGTGGTCGTTACTGCAACCAGAACAGAGGAAAATGTCAGAGATGTCCCGGTGCCGGTACAGATAATTACAACAGAGGAAATCGAAGAATCCGGCGCCACGAATGTCGGGGATCTCATTGGGAAATATGTCACAGGTCATTATCACAAATACAGCGGGCTTCAAGCGCCGATTGGCCTTCGCGGTTTCATGACCGACGCCCACGGCGATGACATAAAGGGTCATGTCCTGATGCTGGTGGATGGCCACCGGATAGGCACTGGAAACATGGCAAAGATTCCGTTGGATCTTGTCGAAAGAATTGAAATAATCAAGGGACCTGCCTCGGCTCTGTATGGCTCCGCAGCCATGGGTGGCGTACTCAATATCATCACAAAAAAGGGAAAGGGTAAGATCAAAACCACCCTGAAACAGGAATTGGGATCCTTTGATTATGAAAAGAGTTCGCTTTCCAGTGGTGGAATGGGAGATGACAAGTTCGCATATCATATTGCAGCAAGTTATGAAAGCGCTGGCAACTATTCGGATCCCAAATATGGCGAGGTCTATAATAGTGATCAGCTCAACAAGAATATCGCTGGAAACGTCTCATGCTTTCTGAACGAAAATCATGACCTCCGGGTCGGAGGATCTTATGCCGACCTCACAGGAGGATATCCGAGATGGAAAGATTTCAAGGCTTATTCCAGCTACGACAAGAATAATCATGACGAATACGATAAGAGCCATGGCTACGGAGACCTTGAATACAACGGTCGCTTCCTGGAGGAAAAAATTCACTGGAAGGCCTTAGGATATTATCTGTGGGATCGCAACCAGTGGTTTACGGGGTACCCTGATCCTGACACGGATTATACCAAGTACACTGACACAACATGGGGAACGGACCAGCAGTTTACCCTGAAACTTGTCCCCGGAAACAAGCTGGTGGCGGGCTTTACGTACGAAGACCTGAAAAAAAAGTCAGAGGGAAGATCAGGAGGAGCCCCTTCCCGTCCCTACACACCGAGCATGGATTATGAGACAAAATCCGTTTATGCCCAGGATTCTATCGATCTGTTGGATAATCGTCTGAATATAGTTGTGGGCGCTCGTTACGACAGGTTTGACGTTACCACCAGGAGGCCGGAGACAGGGGCATTCGACAGCTTCAACGAAAGGACCGTGGATTTTGACAACGTATCTCCCAAAGCCGGCGTTGTCGTCAAACTCTTCGATGATCTATTACGTTTCAGGGGGAATGCAGGTCAAGGGTTCAAGGCCCCGTCCGCAGACGAGATGTCGGCCATGTACGAACACCCGGGCTGGTATGGGCCAAGAAGAATACTCGGAAATCCGGATCTTAAACCGGAAAAGACAACTACCTATGAGGCGGGCTTTGATATCTCCCACGACCGGGTCGATTTCGGGGTGAGTTTTTTTCATACTGATTACAAAGACAAAATCGAAAAGGCGCCGGAAACAGTCCTCTATGACGGAAAAGAATGGGAGACATGGGAAAACCTGGGAAAAGCGGAAATAGAAGGGTTTGATATCAATCTCAACTGGCGCATAGACCGTACTTTCGACTTGCAACCAGCGCTCATTCTATACTGCAACAGCACATTCAACACCAAGCGTGATGACAAAGAAAACAACTGTGACCTTAAATGTGTATCTGATTACGAAATCAAATCAGGGCTGCGTTTTGGACACGAACAAACCACGGCATCGCTTTCCTATGTCCTGATAGGTCCGCAGAAAGTCACAAACTGGGATGACTGGGCGAACCCGAAGACAGAAACAAAAGGGAGCTTCAGCTTTTGGGACCTCACCATGACGCAAGGTCTTTTCGGAAACTGGAAACTGGAGGCGAGTATTATGAACTTGTTCAATGAAGAATACGAATGGGCAAGGGGCTATCCCATGCCTGAGAGGACGTTCACAATCGGTCTGTCGTATACATTCACCTGAATAGCAAAAGGAATCGTAACCCAGGTGGATAGACTGAAGGTGGA
>MAXM01000119.1 GCA_001751015.1 Desulfobacterales bacterium C00003106 | reverse complement strand
GTTACATTGCCATCGGGAATTGCTGTCTGAAGGTCTATATGTGCCAGATCGCACTTCTGGTACGTCGAACCGTGACGCCACGGCGTATAATTTCATACTGCAATCGGTCACATGATCAACCTTCTCCTTCACTATTATCTGATCCATTGTGACGGACGTCCAGCCGTCCAGAATCGAGCCAGCCGAAATTCATACATTACTTCACCGCTCACAACTCATGTCTAAAAATCAGAGGCGTATCTTTGCAGTGAACAGAAATCCTACAAAAATGTAGTTCTGTGGACATAAAAAGCACAAAAGCGTCACAAGGAATCGATTGTGATGTGAAGCCAATCTTATAACCGGGTGACTTTGCATGGAATACAGTCTTGGCCTGACTTTTGCTTTTTTGAAGAGAAAAGTCTGCTTGCAAAAAACCAGTTAGAAGGAGGAAGAAAGATGATTTGTGAGACCAGGGAAGACGTTTTGAAGGTTGTAAAAGATGCAGAGATCAGTTTTATTCAGTTCTGGTTTACAGATGTGTTGGGCATGCTAAAGAGCTTTGCCGTCACACCATCTGAATTGGAGGAAGGGGTGACGGAAGGGATGGGGTTTGACGGCTCTTCTATCCAGGGGTTTGCCAGGATCGAAGAGAGTGACATGATTGCCATGCCGGACCCCACCACCTTTCAGTTCTTGCCTTGGAGGCCGGGAGACAAGCCTGTAGCGAGAATGTTTTGTGATATCCTCCAGCCCGACGGCACCCCTTACGAAGGAGATCCTCGATATGTATTAAAGCGGGTTTTGAAGAAGGCAACGGACAAGGGATATACATATTATGTCGGGCCCGAGCTTGAGTTTTTCTACTTTGAAGACAATGAACATACCAAGGTCATTGACAAGGGTGGGTATTTTGATGCCAGGCCTTTAGATATGGGGGCCGATTTGAGAAGAGAGACCATCTTTGCCCTCCAGGATATGGGGATTCAGATAGAATACAGCCACCACGAAGTCGCCCCAAGCCAGCATGAGATTGACATGCGTTATGACGAAGGCCTGAAAATGGCAGACAAGACCATGACCATGAAGATTGTGGTCAAGGAGATAGCAAGGCAGCAGGGATATTATGCCACCTTCATGCCCAAGCCGATCTTCGGCGAAAACGGCACCGGCATGCACACGCATCAGTCCCTGTTTGCCGGGGAAAGAAACGCATTCTTTGATGCCAACGACAAATATCTCCTCTCTGCTATGGGCAAGTCCTACATTGCAGGAATCCTGCGGCATGCCCGTGAAATGGCGGCGATCACCAATCAATGGGTCAACTCATACAAACGCCTTGTGCCTGGTTACGAGGCGCCGGTCTATGTTTCGTGGGCCAGGCGCAACCGTTCGGCCATGGTGCGGGTGCCCATGTACAAACCGGGAAAGGAGAACGCCACACGGATGGAGTTCCGTTCGCCTGACGCTACCTGCAATCCGTACCTTGCCTTTGCCGTGATGCTGGCCGCGGGGCTGAAGGGGGTTGAAGAAAACTATGTCCTTGCAGAGCCGGTGGAAGAGGACATCTATGAGATGGATGCAGCAGCACGGAAACAGGCTGGTATCGACTCTTTGCCCGGAAGTCTCTTTGAAGCGATTCAAGAGGTGAAAAAGAGCGAGTTGGTTCGCGAGACATTAGGGGATCACATCTTTGACAAGTTCATTGAAAACAAAGAGATCGAGTGGGATTGCTACCGGACCCACGTGAGTCAGTATGAAATTGAGAAATACCTTCCCATTATGTAGGAGGTGTGAAGAAATGACGCTATGAAAATCGCCTTAGCTCAAATCAATCCGACGATTGCGGATTTTGAACAGAACACGAAGAAGATAATACAATTCGTTAACAAGGCAAAGGAGCTTTCCTGCGATCTTGTCGTGTTTTCGGAACTGGTTATCTCCGGGTATCCGCCACGGGATTTGCTTGAGAAAAAGGCATTTGTTGCCGCAAATCTGGACTATCTTCACAAACTGATTGAGCGTGTCAGAGGGATCGGTGTTGTTTGTGGGTTTGCAGACAAAAACCCGCTTTCGCACGGCAAGGCCATTTACAACTCGGCCGTGCTTTTTGAAGACGGCAAGGTACTCCACCAGGCCCACAAACGACTCCTTCCTGCGTATGATGTCTTTGATGAAACAAGGTACTTTGAACCAGGCAATCAATATTCATCTTTCTTATATAAAGGCTGCAACATAGGGTTGACTATCTGCGAGGATATCTGGAATGATAAGGATCTTCTTGCAAACAGGGTTTATCCCCTTGATCCGCTGGCGCGCATAATCGAAGACGGCGCCGATCTCATTATCAACATCTCGGCATCTCCCTACTACCTGAAGAAGAGGGAATTCAAGTGGGAGATGCTTGCCAATATCTCAAAAAAATACAGCACGCCTCTCCTGTATGTCAACCAGGTCGGCGGCAATGACAGTGTGCTTTTCGACGGCATGAGCATGGCCTTTGATGCAACGGGCAGGATGGCGGCCCGGGCCCGCGACTTTGAAGAGGACATAATTATCTTTGACACAAAGACGCAAAAGCAAGAACTCCACCCCATTACGGGAACTGACGCAGAGTCAGTCCTAAAAGCGCTGATCATGGGCACGAGCGATTATGTCCGCAAGTGCGGGTTTGCCGGCGTTGTAGTGGGATTGAGCGGCGGCATTGATTCGGCTCTCACTGCCTCTATTGCTGTTCAGGCCCTTGGAAAAGAAAATGTCAAAGGGGTTTTCATGCCGTCTCAATTCACCAGTATGGAAAACTTCGAAGACACCAAGAAGCTCGCGCAGAACTTGGGGATTGAACTTGTTCACCTGTCTATTGTGGGAATATTCGACAGGGCTCTTGCGGAATTATCTTCTGTTTTCAGAGACATCACCACTGAAGTTACAGGTCAGAACATCCAGACCCGTATCCGGGGGACACTCCTTATGGCCCTTGCCAATAAGCTCGGCCGCCTTGTTCTTTCCACAGGAAATAAGTCTGAACTGGCTGTAGGCTATTGCACGCTGTATGGTGACATGAGCGGGGGGTTGGCCGTTATTTCTGATGTGTCCAAAACCATGGTCTATGAACTCGCCCGTCTGATCAACAAGAAGGGAGAGTTCATTCCGGACAGGATTCTGCAAAAAACCCCGTCTGCCGAACTGAAGCCTGGTCAGGTGGACCAGGATGACCTGCCTTCATACGATATCCTGGATCGTGTTTTAAAAGCATACATTGAAGAAAACAGGGGGCCGGAGGAGATCATTGGCATGGGGTTTGACCCGGACGTCGTCAGAGATACTATCTGCCGAATCGATCGCAACGAATACAAACGGCATCAGGCCCCTCCGGGTCTAAAGGTCACCACAAAGGCCTTTGGTTACGGAAGAAGATATCCTATAGCCCGGAAATATCAGCACTGGTTCAGTTGAATAGGTAATATAAAGTATTTTAAATTAAGATAGTTACATGCATTGGATACTGAAAAGTTCCTCTGGGACAAGCCCACTTTCTATCAGTCCTAAAC
>MAXM01000118.1 GCA_001751015.1 Desulfobacterales bacterium C00003106 | reverse complement strand
GGTAGAATCAACAACGGATTAAGGAACGGGGATCAAATAATTTTTTCAAGTAGGCACATAGATTGGGGTCAAATTTGTTCGATCTCAAATCACAAAAGTTGATGGAATGGCAAGCTATTTTGATGCTTCTGGGATTTGAAATCGGGCAAAGGTGGCCTGAAGCTGTGATGCATAGTTGAGGAAGTTATTTCGACCCCATTCCTAAGGAAGGAGCAGGAGAAAAAATGGGAGAAAAACACGACAAGGCATTCATACTGTGGTTCGATGATATTGTTATCGAGGATGTCCCTATGGTTGGCGGAAAAAACGCCTCCCTCGGAGAGATGTATCAGAAGCTTACATCCAAAGGCGTGGCTGTCCCACATGGTTTTGCCATTACGGCTTATGCCTACCGGCACCTGCTGCAAACCGCAGGCATCAAGGATAAGATAGAAGATGCCCTGGCCGGACTCGATACTCACGACATGCAGAATCTTGCCGATCGCGGCAAGAAGGCCAGGGAGATCATCCGCACTGCCAAGTTTCCGGACGACTTGCGGCAGGCCATCATTGAGTCATACAAAAAAATGGAAGATGAATATGGCGCTGATGTGGATGTGGCGGTCCGGTCGTCGGCCACTGCCGAAGATCTGCCGGACGCCTCATTTGCCGGCCAACAGGAGACCTACCTGAACATCCGGGGCACAGACGCCCTGATTGATAACTGCCGGAAGTGTTTTGCCAGTCTTTTTACGAACCGCGCCATTTCCTACCGGCATGACAAGGGATTTGGTCAGTTTGATGTCTATCTTTCCATTGCCGTCCAGAAGATGATTCGGAGTGATTCAGCCTCTTCAGGCGTCCTTTTTTCCATTGATACCGAAACGGGGTTTAAGGATGCGGTCTTTATCACCGCCGCCTGGGGCCTTGGAGAGAATGTTGTTCAGGGCGCGGTCAATCCGGATGAGTATTATGTGTTCAAGCCTACTCTAAAGCAAGGCAAGCGGCCTGTCGTGAGCAAGCGCGTGGGGACCAAAGAAATAAAGATGATTTATGAGTCGAGTCCGGGCGCCGAAGAGCCGGTAAAAAATATCGAGACCACGTCGGAGGAGCGGGGGCGGTATGTCATTAGTGATGACGAAATCCTCCAGCTTTCCAAGTGGGCCTGCATCATCGAGGATCATTATCAAAAGGCCATGGATATCGAATGGGCCAAGGACGGCGACGGCGTGAACGTCGGCACCGGCAAACTCTTCATCGTGCAGGCCAGGCCCGAGACAGTGCATTCTCAGACCTCGAAAAAAGTCATGGAAACGTATGTGCTCAAGGAGACAGGCAAGGTTATTGTGTCGGGCCAGGCCGTCGGGACCAAGATCGGCCAGGGTTCCACCCATGTCATTGAGGACACAGCCCATATCGGTGAGTTCAAGAAAGGAGAGGTGCTCGTCACGGACATGACCGATCCTGACTGGGAGCCGATCATGAAGATCGCCGGCGCGATAGTAACCAACCGGGGCGGGAGGACATGTCATGCCGCGATCATTTCCCGCGAGCTGGGAATTCCGTGTGTGATCGGCACGGAGAACGGCTCTGAAGTCATCAAGACAGGGACTGATGTGACTGTTTCCTGCGCAGAAGGCGAGACGGCTAATATATACGAGGGGCTGCTCCGGTTTGATATCGAGAGAGTGGATCTTGACAAAATCCCGGCCACCAAGACCAAGATCATGATGAACGTAGGCATCCCGGAGAAGGCCTTTTCCGAATGCCAGATCCCCAACGAAGGCGTCGGTCTGGCGAGAGAGGAATTCATCATCAACTCACATATCGGCATTCACCCGCTTGCGCTCTACTATTTTGACGACCTCAAGGTCAGGGCCAAGGCGGGCGACAGCGAGGTGGCCGCTATTGTCAAGAAGATAGAGGCGCTCACTACGGCTTATCCGGATGATAAGAAACAGTTTTTTATTGACAAACTGGCCGAAGGCGTGGGGCGTATCGGAGCAGGCTTTTATCCCAAGGACGTGATTGTCCGCCTGTCGGATTTCAAGAGTAACGAGTATGCCAATCTGGTCGGTGGCACGCTGTACGAACCCGAAGAGAGCAACCCCATGATCGGGTGGCGGGGAGCCTCGCGATATTATGACGAAAAATACAAGCCGGCATTTGGTATCGAATGCCAGGCGTTGCTCAAGGCCCGTAACGAGATGGGACTCAACAATGTCAAGTTGATGGTTCCATTCTGCAGGACCCCGGAAGAGGGCCGCAGGGTGATCGAGGTGATGCGGGAATTCGGGCTGGTCCAGGGTGAAAACGATCTGGAAGTCTATGTGATGTGTGAGATCCCGAGCAATGTGATCTCTGCGGATGCCTTTTGTGATGTGTTTGACGGTTTTTCCATAGGCTCAAACGACCTGACCCAGTTGACCTTGGGACTTGACCGTGATTCGGATCTCGTTGCCCATATCTTTGATGAACGTAACGAGGCTGTAAAGACCATGGTCCGCATGGTGATCGATACGGCCAAGCGCCGCGGCAGGAAGATCGGTATCTGCGGCCAGGCCCCGAGTGATTTTCCGGAATTTGCCACCTTTCTCGTGGAATGCGGCATCGATTCGATGAGCCTCATTCCGGACACCGCCATCAAGACACGTCTCGCTGTAGCCGCCAAGGAAAAGGAGCTTGGAATCAAGGCGGAGTAGAATCTTTCAGCTTTACGGATACGACTTGCGAAACGCCCTTTTTCCCCATGGTAACGCCGAAGAGGTTGTCGGATATGGCCATGGATCGCTTGTTGTGTGTGACGATTATGACTTGAGAATGTTCCGCTATCCGTTTCATTAACTCAGTGAACCGGTCAACATTGACGTCGTCCAGGGGGGCGTCGATTTCGTCTAAGAGGCAGAACGGAGAAGGCTTGATGAGATAGATAGAAAAGATCAGGGCAAGAGCGGCAAGCGCCTTTTCTCCACCTGACAGCAGAGACATGCGCAGTACTTTCTTTCCGGGAGGATGCACCAGGATCACGACGCCTGATTCAAGAGGATTGTGTAGATCAGTCAGTTCGAGGTTCGCGGTTCCTCCCTCAAAGAGAGTGGGAAAGACCGTATTGAACTTTTCGTTGACTGCTGCGAACGTCTTCAGGAATTTCCTTTTTGTGGTCGTGTTGATTCTGGCAATCACCTGTTTGAGATTTTCGATTCCCTTTTCAAGGTCCTCATATTGCGCATTATAGAAGTCAAGACGCTCGTTTAAGGTCTCAAATTCTTCGATTGCTGCAAGATTCACGTCGCCGAGCCGGACCATCTTCTCCCGCATGGCGGCGAGTTCCGTCTCTTTTTCAGCTACGTTCATATCCTCGATATTCGTGCTGACGGCAAGTGCTGTCAGGTCTTGATGATACCGTTCATCAATACGGCTGCTCAGGTGTTGCAGCCTGAGTCGTTGCTCGGACTGTTTCAGCTCTAACTGTTGCATCTTCTGAAGAGTCTTTTTCTGCACGGTTTCAATTTCGGCGATGATCCGGTCATTTTCAGTCA
Source organism: Desulfobacterales bacterium C00003106 (assembly GCA_001751015.1). Taxonomy (GTDB): domain Bacteria; phylum Desulfobacterota; class Desulfobacteria; order Desulfobacterales. Next base: position 3,241 of record MAXM01000118.1, on the reverse strand, counting down.
GCTTGTTGTCAATCTTCCTGAAGGATTCCTCGTTTTCGTAAAGGGTCATCTCGATGCATTTGAGATCAGCATAATCCTTTTTCAGTTGGTTTTTTCCTGTTTCGAGCTTTGTCTTTTGGACTTCTATATCTCTTTCCGCATCCTCTATCTCTTGGAGCAACTGATGCATACGCTCTGCGCTGTCGTTCTGAAACAACCTTAACCGTCTAAGATCATTTATGGTATTTTCTTTTTTTGCCTTAAGGGAAGTCAGTTCCAGGCGGATATCCATCAATTTCTGACTCGATACTTCTATTTCATCAGATTCCTTTTGCATCTGTGACTGCGAAACAGCAATACGCTCGTTAAAGGCCGAGACATCTTCCGAGATTCTTGAAAGGAGCTTGTCACATTCGGAGATTTCGCGGTCCAGATCGGTTTCTTCTCCGTTCAACTGCTCAACTTCCAACCGTGCGATCTCCAGATGCCGGTTCTGGTGTCTCAGGTCTTCTTCCAGCTTGTACAGGGTCTTTTCCGCGTCTACATATTCCGACTCCTTTTGCCGGAGTCTTTTTGACACCTCCTGTTGTTCGGATTCTACGGCACACGTTAACGCCTCCATCTCTTCCTGCTCGGCCTTTGCGGCCTCAAGCTGCGTCCCCATGCCGGAAACCAATTCGCCCAGGGTCTTGACTTCGCGTTTTTTCGCAAGAATACTTGTCTGAGCTTCCCGCGAGTTACCGCCGGTAATTATTCCTTCACAGGAGACGCAATCGCCATCCTTTGTAACTATGGTCCGGAAGGAACCGTTGCGGTTCCACAAGCTGAGGGCATCCGTGAGATCCTGAGCCACTATTGTGTTTCCAAGAAGCTGTCTCGTCAGGGTTTCATATCCATCTTTGGCGCCAACATGATCCAACAGCAGATCGACCTGCTTCTTTTCGTTATTGCCTTCCGACAAATGGATCATGTCGGCAAGAGGCCTGTATGTGTTGACCGGGATAAAACTCCCGCGCCCTGAGCCCTGATCCGCGAGATAGCCTGTCGCTTCTATTCCCTGTTCCTGGGTTTTTACGATCACGTGTTGAAGAGCTTCGCCGAGGGCTGCTTCAACCGCCAGTTCAAAAGATGGCTCAGGTTCTATGATGTCGGCAACGAGTCCGCAGATTCCGTCCTGACCATTTGCTGAATTATGACGGCGCATAATGGCCCGCGCCCCCCCCTTGAGCCATTCGTAGTTCTCATCCATCCTGCGTAGTGCCTTGTATCGCGACCGGGCCTCATTGAACTGAGCGGTCAGGGTCTGAACGTCTTTGACCTTTTTGCTCAGACCGGTTCGGAGCCTTTCGCATTCGGCCTTCAGAACGCCTGCCTTTTCTTTGAGTTTGTCTGCCGCAGCTCCGACTCTCTCAAGGTTTTGCTTTGAATCGCATACCCGCTTTTCAAGCTCAAACGAGAGCGATTCCGCCCTTTTTGCTTCATTTTGTGCCCGGATCAGGCGCTGGTTCAATGAAGCCTTGTTCCGGGCGGCATGGTGATGCGTATTCTTGTATTGCGCTTCCCGGGTAAGGAGGGTGACCAGCTCGCTTTTCTCTTTTTCAAGAGATCTCCTCGTTAGGTCTGTATCTTTCTTCAGTTGTTCCACTCTTTTTTCTTCTTTCTCCAGAGCGGACATCTTTTTTTCAACATCTGTTTCGAGCAGGGAAACCGATTCTTCCAGTTCCCACAACTCTTCGGCAAGCTCATGGTCTTTTGCGGCGATCTCTTCCCGTTCTTCACGGAGATGCACGGTCTGCCTGTCAAGCCGTTCTATATCCTTTTGATAGTAAAGGAGATTGTTTTCTGCTTTGTCTATGGCCCGTTGACAGTCATGCAGCCGGTTTCTCTCTTCGGATAGTGCATTTTCTTTTTGAACACGCTCCCACTTGATCTGTTCCACTGCCGCGTCGAGCCTGGTCAGCGTGGCGCTATGTTGTGAATCGTCATCTTTCAATGATGTTAAAAGGTTATCGCCTTCGTTGAGTTGCTCCACAACCTGGCCGTGCTCATGGACAGAAAGGAGGATATCCATCTCGCGGATACTGTCGCGGATTTCCCTGAACCGTTCGGCCTTCCTGGCCTGCCTCCTCAGCGCATTTCGCTGGCGCTTGATTTCACCGATGATATCAGTGACCCGTAACAGGTTCTGGCGGGTCTTTTCGATCTTGCGCAGAGATTCCTGTTTCTGGTTCTTGTAGCGCGTAGTGCCGGCGGCCTCTTCGATGAAGTAACGCAACTCTTCAGGACTTGCTTCAATGATGGCCCCGATACGGCCCTGCTGAATGATGGAATAGGCCTTTGTGCCCGCGCCGGTACCGAAAAAGATATTATGGATATCCTTGAGGCGGCAGGAACGCTTGTTGATATAGTACCTGCTTTCTCCGGAGCGGAAAAGGCGTCGTCCAATGGAGATCTCCGGAAGGCTCTGGTATTCTTCAGGCAGATGGCCGTTAGTGTTCGTCAGTGTCATGACAACTTCTGCCATATTCGTGGGCTGCGTTTCTTCTGCTCCGGCAAATATCACGTCTTCTTTCAACTTGCCGCGGAGTTGTTTTACACTCTGTTCACCCATGACCCACTGCACAGCGTCTATCACGTTGCTCTTGCCGCAGCCGTTGGGCCCGACCACGGCGCTGATCCCCGAAGAAAAGAGGAAAGTGGTTTTGTCAACAAAGGACTTAAAACCACAGATATCCAAGCGGTTGATATACATCGTTATGTAGCCTGATTTGATCGAAGTTTGTTTTGCAAGGTGTTTGGTCCGACTGCTTCCCCCTTTTGCAAAGGGGATTGAGGGGGATTTTTTGTGATTGAGAAGAGTTTGTCAATAATCCGCGATGTTCGCACATGTTATTAAGACCTAAATTGAGCGATTAGCTGTTAGTTATTAGCGTTTAGCTTTGAAAAATCAAGGCATTACGTTAATTGGAAGTTGCACCCAATGGGTGAAAGTCTGTAATAGCAAAACATTCTGTAATCATTAAACTAATAGCTAATCGCTCAACTTAAATAAGAATAACAAAGCAAATGATTCTTGTAAAGACCAAAAATACAATACGATGTATATTTGAACGGTCAAATATACAATATATGGAATGGATATTTATAGGCGTTCACGGAACATTGAAAATAGAAACTGGCAAGTTGGCCTTCGTGCTTTTGTACTGTTGATGATCGTATTATCTGATGGCCCACGGTGTTCTGAACCTTATCAAAGTCATAC
>MAXM01000117.1:5263-6846 GCA_001751015.1 Desulfobacterales bacterium C00003106 | reverse complement strand
CTTCCCAGCTCGAAGTAGCCGATGCTTTCCCGCGGTTGCCTCCGGATAATCTCCTCAAAGACATTCTCTGCCTCGTCGGACTTCTTCAGGGCAATCAGCATCCTGCCTTTCCGGACCAGGAAAAAAAGGTTCCCCGGTGATTCTTCCATGCCGGCATTCGCCTCTTCCAGGGCATTTTCCCATTCTTTTTCTTTTTCGTAGCAGGTAATCAGTTCCATGCGGAGGGCGGTATTATGGGGCAGCTCTTTCAAGCCTCGCTTGAGATCTTCGATGGCGAGACCTCTGTTCCCGGAAGCGGCCAGGGCCCTGGCAAGAAGAACGTGGCCTTCCGGTTCGGAGGGTTTTCTGTCTACAACCTGTCTCAAATAGACAATCGCCTCGTAAAACTTCCCTTTTTGCAGCAGGACCTTTCCTTTCAGCAGTTGAGCATACGGATTGACTGATTCAATGGCAAGGGCAAGATTGCACTGCATCATAGCCTCTCCATGACGGTCAAGCCCTGACAATATCTCTCCTTTTTTGAGGAGGGCTTCGACTCTGCCTTGTTCCGAGTTCCCCCGCAGGAAGTCATCCAACTGCTTTAAGGCATCGTCTTGCTTTCCCTGAGCCAGAAAGACCTTGACGAGACAGGTACGCTCCTTCCAGGAATTGGGGGTATTCCTGACGGCTGCTGTCAATACTGCTTGAGCCTGATTAAATCTCTTTCTTTCTATCAGAAACTCCGCATAGGCCAGTTTGTACCTGTTTTCCCGGAAGTTTTCTTCTATCATTCGCTCAAACTCAGCCTTTGCTGCTCCCTCCTGCCCGGTTTCCACAAAAAACCTGCACAGCCTGAGACGATAAAAGGGATCTCCTTTTCTTCGTTTGATCAGTTCCCTGAGTTGGGCCTCTCCTTTCCCGGGTTGTCTTTCTTCGGCATATATCCCGCTCAACAGCTCGTAGGACACCGGGTCATCAGGCGCTGTTTCCTGATATCGGGCGAGGTATTCCTTGACAAATCGCATCTCTCCCTTCAAACGGTAGGCGTCAGCAAAGGCAAGCAGCGCTTCCTTGTTTCTCCCGGACTGCTTGATTCCGTTCAGATTGCCAATGGCCTTATCAGGCTTTTCCAACAGCACACAGGCCTGCGCCGCGATCAGTAAAGCCCTGGCGGACGCGGGGTCTTTTTCCAATACAGGCGTGATCCTTTCTAATGCCTTTTCTCCCTCCTTTGCCGTTACCAGGATCATCCCTGAGATCATTCGGGCCTCATCCAACCCTTCATCCAATTCCAATGCCTTTGAGAAACAGGCCAGGGCCTTTTTTATATTTTGTTGCTTGTAATATGCCTTGCCGACAAAAAAATAGCCCGGAGCAAAGTCCGGGTCAAGTTGAAGCGCATTTGTGAACTGCAAAACAGCCTTCTTATACTCTCCGGCCTCATACAAACGGATCCCTTTTTGTAAAAACTGATCCCTTTTCTCTGCCTTGCCGGCGCACCCGGAAAATGCCAGAATCAGCGCCAGGAGGCCGGCTATCACAACAGACTCGCTGATCCCAATCCTGTTTGAGGCAACTCCTTCCGGATTCCTCTCGCGCCCTGA
>MAXM01000117.1:3935-5238 GCA_001751015.1 Desulfobacterales bacterium C00003106 | reverse complement strand
AGAATGTTTTGCTATTACAAACCTTCACCCATTGGGTGCAATTTCTAATTAACGTAATACCTTGATTTTTCAAAGCTAAAGGCTAATGACTGACAGCTAATCGCTCAATTTAGATTAGATCAGCTTTTGCCTTTTTACGTTTTCCACCTTGAATCTCAGCAACAAGGCGTTATATTTTTCCTCGAGCTTCCGCCTCTCTTCCCGGGCTTCCTTGAGCCACTCCATCAGTTTGGAAACTGTCTGGTCGTTCTTGATGTTTTCTAATTGACCAATTCTCTGCTCGATTCCGGCAAGGCGTTCATAGAGGTTGGAGACCTCCATGTGAATCTGGCCTCCCATCCCTTCAGGCTGGTCAATCGATTCCGTCGTCTGTTGACGGCTTTTGTTATCCGTGCTTTGGCCTTTTCCATGAGTACCGGCCGGAATAGACTCCCTGTTTTTGATAACCCTCTGCACTATGTCTGAATTTATTGTCTTGATTTCATCAGCATAACCATACACAAGGGCTGTATCACAGATTGCGCTGATCAGCCTCGGCACGCCCTTTGTATACTCAGATATTATCTCTATGGCGTTACTCGTAAACAGGGGAACATCGGAATTGTAACCAGTGACTTTCAAACGATATTCAATGTACTGACCGATTTCTGACTTCTCTAAAGGAGGCAGGTGGTAGTAGACGGAAATCCGTTGAGCTAACTGGGCCAGTTCCGGATCATTCAGGCGTTTTCGCAATTGGGGCTGTCCGGCCATGATAATCTGGAGAAGGAAGGTGTCCTCTGTCTCGAAATTGGAGAGCATTCGCACCTCTTCCATGGTCTCCGTGGGCATGTTCTGGGCCTCATCAATGATAAGGACAGATCTCCGTCCCTGAATGTACTCATCCAAGAGAAACTGATAGAGGATATTATAGAGAGTGGAAAGGCGGGAGTCGCCTGTTTCCAGCCCAAAATCCCTCACTATCATTTCCAGAAAGCTACGGGCATCGAGATTGGTATTGTATATCAGGGCTGTATTGACGGCCGAGTCGATTTTCTTGAGGAGGTAATTGATGAGTGTGGTTTTCCCGGAGCCCACATCACCGGTGAGTACGATGAAACCCTTATTGTCCGTTATTCCGTACTCCAGGTGGGTGAGAGCCAGCTCGTGTTCCTTGCTCAGGTAGAAAAAACGAGGATCCGGCAATAGATCAAAGGGTCTGGATTTGAAACCGTAATATCTTGTATACATACTATCCTTAAGAATCCATGTAACTGGTTGAAGACTGGGGGCTTAAGGCTGAAGTATTTCAACCATTTCGCAA
>MAXM01000117.1:1248-3890 GCA_001751015.1 Desulfobacterales bacterium C00003106 | reverse complement strand
CACGCATGATTTGTCCCTATTAGCCTTCTACCTTCAGTCTATCCACCAGTTACGAATCCGTCAAATTGCAAATTCGGCGCAAAAGAAGATTGCATCAATACGCCCATCTCCTGGATATCTCGCTGTCGTTCAGGACAATGCCCAGGACGTTCTTCTCCTTCACCAGGGCCATTCCCGCAGTGATATCTTCAGTGGTCGTGTAGTTGGCGCGGGCTATGAGCAGTATCGCATCCACGTAAGAGGAAAGAACGATCGGATCAGAACATCTGTTCAAGGCCGGGGAGTCAAAGATAATATAACGGTCCTGATATCGCTTCCTGATATCGCGGATCAGGTTTTCCATACGGGGGGAACCCATAATCTCGGTTGAATTGTCCATGCGGCCTCCTGCCGGAAGGACGGTCAAGCGCTCTATGCCCGGGTGAATCATAATATCTTCGATGGGAGTGTCTCCCTCGAAATAGTCTTTCAGCCCGGGTTTGATGTCGATGCCGAGTATGCTGTGGATGCTTGGCCTGCGCAAGTCCATATCGACCAGCAAGATGTTTTGCCGGGATTCGTTGGCCAGGGTAATGGCCAGATTCACACTCGTAAGACTCTTTCCTTCTCCCTCTTTGAAACTTGTAACCTCGATAGTTCTGTGTCCCTTAGGCCTTATGCCGCTGAGAACCATTGTCCTGAGAAGTTTGTACTGGTCAGCGACTTCATCTTTTTTGAGAAGAGAAAAGACCTTTCTGTCAACCAGTTTCTCAAAATCAACACGAACAGATCTTGTCTGAAAATAGGTCGGCGCAGGGGCTTCGACCACATCGCGAGCATGCCCGTGTTTCAGTTTCCCCGCACCTGACTCAGCCCTGTCTTCAGGAAATCCCCCTATTGACTCTGCATGGTTGGCGCCCTCTTTCGAAAAGGTCTTTCTTTCTTTCATGGCCTTTTCCAGGGCCTTTTTCAGTTGACTCATTTCCTCCTCCGATGAAGGGTGCCGCCCCGGGTGATCAGAAATGGACGTAAAACCGATCGCCCAGAAACTTCGACAGCTTATCAAAAAATATGTAAAGATCCATGATCACGTAATGGAAAAGGATAATTCCTGCAACCAGAACGCCCGCAGTCGCTGACACAATGTAAGCGATCCTTAACATCTTCTTCTTGTGTTCATTTGGGGGCTGTATATTTGAAATCATGGCAAGGACTGCAATGCCGGTCAGCTTTTCGATCTCTTCCGGCAGGCGGACAGAATGATCCGTATACTCCTTTAACGCGGCCATTCCCACACTAGTCCCGAGACCCAGGATAAGCCCCAGGAGGATTATCGCCATTCGGTTCGGTTTATACGGATCTTCCGGCAGGAAGGCCGGCTCTGTTACCGCAAAGTTTTCCCCCAACTGCCCTTTCTCCATGCCCTCCGCCACTGTTGCCACCTGCAGCTTTTTCTGCAGTTCAGTGAGGTTCCGTTTAATATTTTCACGATCCATAAGGAGGTCCTGGTATTGCTTTTCCACATTGGGCATTGTTCTAAGCTTGGCGTATATCCTTTCTTCTTCCTCCATGAGCCTTTTTTTCTCATTCTCAAGGGACGTCAAACGCAGATTTATCCGGTCAAGTTCCGATTGCAGGTTGATATACGCCGGATTGGTGACATTTCGAACATTCACGCGGCCTGTCTCGCCGATATCCTCCCCGCTTTTCTCCGCGATTTCAATCTCTTTTTTCAGATCCTTGATCTCCGTTTTGATCCTGCCTACTACAGGATGTACATCGGTATATTTGGACTGAAGCTGGGCAAGGTTCTGTTCCAGCTCTGTCAATCTTGCTCTTTTCTGACTTAGACCCTTAAACTCATCCACCGTGCCACTCAGCATCTCGATCTCTTTGCCCAGGGCCTTGACCTTGGGATGCTTTTCCGAATACCTGGATCTCAGCTCAGTATATTTCAGTTGCAGTTGCTGAAGCTTTTCTTCATCGGACAAAACCCGACCATCTGATCCGCCATAGGGGTTCACAAAAGCAAGTCTGTATTTTACGGTAATGCTCTGTTCTTTGAGAGCAAGTATCTGCTGATCAACGCTGTTAATCCTGTTGGTTGTTTTTTCCACCTTTTGCAGGTTCATCGTCATGAACTCAGGGAGTTCTTCCAAATGGGCCTCTTTGAACCTGGCGATTTTCTCGTCCAGTTCAACAACGCTCTGCTTTGCCTTTGCCACCTGCTTTTCCAAAAAATCGGTTGTGCCCTTGGCGCTCGCCTGTCTCGCCTTGAGGTTCTTTGCCAGAAAAAAAGAGGCCAGATCATTCACAACGCCCTGCACCTTGCGAGGTTCTCTGCCTTCAAACGAGAGAGTAAAGGCAATTGTAACCTGACCGGGACGATTAGATCCGGTTGTCACCGCGGCGCTTACGGGCTTTACCCCGATCGCATCCTTCATCATTTTTACGAGTGCATCCGCGCTGATCTTGTGCCTCAATTCCGGATAGAGATCAAACTCTTCCACCAGATTCAACAGCTTGGAACGGCTCATCACTTCCTGCTTAATGGATTGGATCCGCTGATCAGCGTAGGTAGTGACCGTGGATCGGACCAGGTCCGCGGTAACCTGCTGTCCCTCGATCAAGATGGTGGCCTCGGACCTGTAAACATTTGGCAA
>MAXM01000117.1:0-1178 GCA_001751015.1 Desulfobacterales bacterium C00003106 | reverse complement strand
ATAGTCGATATCAGGTTGTGATTCTTGCATTTCCTGTCCTTTTTATTGCACCGTGACTGGGTGTACGCGGTCAATGACCGCTCAGGAGACGAGGCCATCCGAAATGTATCTCTAAGGTCGCTATCAAACGGTCCCTGTCTGAGCGGTCTTCATATTCGTATCTGGAATAGCCCACAGCCCCTCTCAATCTGACAGACGGGGTGAAAATATAACTGAAAGAGGGATACACAGTCAAATATTCATTGTCATTGTCCCCACTGAAGCGATTTATATAATAAGAAACGCTCAGACCGCTGCTGAACCTGTGACTCAGACGGTATGTTCCCCTCAAGGTAAGCCTGCTTCTGTCAGCGCTGCGTCTGTAATACGTGGAGTACTGGTCTCTATTTGCCAGCAGTTCAATCGATCCTTTTTTCCAGTCTCCGTGAATTCGAAGGTCAAAGGCAATCCCCCCGCTATCTTGGTCTTTGGTTTTTTGTTCACTGTGGCTATACCCCACCCCGCCGGAAACATAGAAGTCTTCCGCAAAGTCGTGCCGAAACGAGGGTATGATATTGTAGTGGACGATCACCGTACGGGCAATCCCTTTCTTGTCATATACTGTCTCTGTGTATGCCATGTTCAGAAAAAGGGTGGTCGCGGGGCTCAAGACATAGCGGGGAGCAAAAGCAACCGCATCTTCTTGATAATCATGCCGCCTGTCCGGGTCGTCCGGATAGTCGCAATAACGGCGTGTCCACTCTCCGGAACACGAAAGACGGTGTGACAAGTCATACACAAAACCAAGATCCCCTCCAAACCTCCGGCGGTCCTCCCGATTAGACACCAGAAGGCCCGTCTCCAAAAGTTCCGCTTCAAGCGTGGTGTCCTTTCGAAAGTATGCCCCTGTGCTCAGGCTCAAGGTGCGCGACAAGGCATAGGATAGAGCTATGTAGTGGTCATGATCAACGGTGTCAAGTTCATCGTTATCAAGGTACTTCTCCCATTCCAGGCCCAGATCCAAAGAAAAATCTAATCGTTCGGTTCCGTATCTTCCTTCCACACGGGGTCTTGCGCGGGTAACCATGTCATCGAACTTTTTCTCATCAGCAGAAAAGAGAATGTTGTCATTGTACTCTTCTCTCACTGTAACGTAAGGCGAGACCTCCCAGTCGGAGCCCCATGATGGAGCAAAAAAG
>MAXM01000116.1:4983-7067 GCA_001751015.1 Desulfobacterales bacterium C00003106 | reverse complement strand
CTCATCCGTTAGCAGACGAGTTGGTGTTTTTAGAGAAAAACTTCGCATCGATAAAACCTTTAAAAAGAAATATGACCGGATAAATGCTCTAATCAAGATGTGACACCTTTTGACCTCCCCGTTCCTAACCTCCTGATTTGAGAAATATTTGATATTTGCGAGAGCTTTTAAAAAACAGCCTTATTTATCAATAAGTTACGTGCAAACAGGAATTGCTGTGCCAAACATGCAAGATTTTACCACAATAAGTGAACTTTCTTGCACAACGGCTAAACCAGTTGCACATATCTGTTAGTCTTTCTTTGTCATAACTTGGGCTAACCATCATATATAACATCATAATATCTATAACTTGCCGGTGCGGCGCGATTTTTGCTGACCATTAACAAGCGATATCGCTTTTTCGATTTTTACGGGGATGATTCGCTTCTTCCTCTTCAGGCACAGAAGAACACGGAAACCCACAGAATCTTAGATGNNCCGATAAGAGGGTTCAGGAGAACGGGCAAATCCTGCAACGCGATCTTGATGCGATTTGCGATGGTATGTTTGTGCTTGACTGCGATCTGAACATAGTGCTGGCCGGCAAGAGAGTTGAAAGACAGCGCTCCGATGCGCTCGCCGTCATAGGCAGGAAATGTTACGAAGCCTACCATGGGAGAAGTAAACCTTGCGAGCCATGCCCTGTAAAAAAAATCCTTGAAAACCGCAGCGCTCAGCGTGAAAGTATGACCGTGGTTGAGCGGGATGGAGGGGTGATATGTCGTCAGGTCTGCTCCCTTCCTATTATTGATCAAAACGCAAATCTGATAGATGTCGTTGTATGTGTTATAGAGGCTAAAGGTGGAAAAGGGGCGGTAGAGGATCTGGAAAAGAGATACTGCGAATTGGAAAAACATGTTCATGAACAGACGGCAGAGCTTTCGAAAACGAATAAAACATTATCGACAACAATGTCTGCTCTAAAAAATGCTCGGAACTCTCTGAAAGCAATAAGAATAGATGTTGAGGCAAAGACGACCAGCCTTGAGGAAGTAAAGACTGCGCTGAAGGTAGTGATGGAAGAGAAGCACCTGTATGAGGCAAAGCTTGAAGAGGCGGTCATGTTAAACGTGCAAACACTGATTATGCCATATTTGGAAAAAATGAAAAAGAGCGCACTCGATGACAATCAGTGTGGCTATATGAATATTATGGAAGCGAATCTAAAAGAGATTGTTTCACCGTTTTTGTGCCGGTTGTCGAACCAGTATTTCCAGTTTACTCCGACAGAACTCCGGATAGCAGATCTTGTCAGGCATGGCTATACCACAAAAGAGATAGCAAAGTTATTGAATCTGGCGACAAGTTCAATCGATTTTCACAGAAAAAATATCAGAAAGAAACTCGGAATAAAGAACAAGAAGATAAACCTCGGAACCTATCTGCTATCAGCTTCGCATGACTCCGGTATGTATAACAATCAGCACAAGGGCGCAGGGGGAATAAGGATCAGTCCTGATACATATTTGAAATGCTGATCTTTCGAGAATACTTTTAGACCGTGCTGCATTGCAACAGAAGCAATCCATATATCATTGGTCGGTATCGGTTTACCTTTTTTTCTTAAACGGTTAAGGATATCGGCATAAAATTCTGCGGTATCCTCATCAATGCCATATATCTGCACACGTGGTGAATCCAGGAATTCCTCGAGCTCCGCTCTATTCCGGGATTCCTGGTTTCCTCCCTTAAAGCCGGAGAGTAATTCACCAATACTGACGGCGCTTATTCCTATTTCCCGAGCCCTCTGCAAAATGAAAATAGTATCAGGATCTCCTTTCATGGCATGTGTATAAATATTCGTATCAATAAGAATCTGTTTCATGGCCAGAGCTCTTTGTCTGTTTTTCGTTCTTTATCAATTTTTTCCTGAATCTGGTCAAACTCCTCCACAGACCACCTGCCGAATAACTGGTCTAACTCATGGTATACCATGGTATATTTTTTGTCTTTTTTGATGCCAAGACGCTGCGTTATAGTATCTATGACGATCTGATTTACGCTTTTACCTTCTTTCTTGGCCGCCTGCTTCAATTTTTCTG
>MAXM01000116.1:3178-4970 GCA_001751015.1 Desulfobacterales bacterium C00003106 | reverse complement strand
TAAAACAGAATCTATTCCCCTGACAGTCATTGTTTTCATTGTGTATAAGCCCTACATGTCTATGACATCATCTTTTAATATCATTATGACATCATAATATACAATCGCTAATAGAATGTCGAATGATATATTTCTGCTGTCTCAGCCACACAACGCGGGTCTTCTGAAAGGTGATCCACACCGCAAGGGTTCAGGAAAAAAATCAGGGGGAGGGGAGGGGGTAAAGAGAGAGGGTCTTGCTATTCAAAGGCCTTTTGAAAATCGTCTATGCTTTTTTTGACCTGGTCGAGTTCTGACCTGGATGAAGCATCACCTTTTTCATCAGGTTCGACGAAGAATCTGTACGTTTTTTGCATTTTGTCGATATCAAACAGATATTCGGGAAAGGCGTCGTCCTTGGAGGAACTCTCGTGCGTCCTGAGTCTCTGTTCCTTTATGATCTTGTCATTTGAGTAAAAGATAATCAGGCCGGGGTACCACATTCTGTGGCCGATATTGAAATATTGCTCATAGCGGATGTCTGTCTTTTCAGACCCCTCAGATGCGGGAAACAAGATGCGAAGGGGGCGGAAGGTATCCTTGTCCACCCATACCTGGGGAAGCGATTCGTCCGGATAGACCGCGCCTATTACATAGGCAATCCTGCCTTCCAGTCTTCCAAAACTGACTATGGCGGTATCGATACCCGCTCTTAAAAGGGCATCCACAAGGGATTCCGGACTCCGGTAGAGGAAAAGATCCTTATAACGATCGGTGTGGGATTCGGCCATTGAGATAATCTTGTTGTCCACGGCGGTCAAGGTCTTTTCCGCCTGCACGGCGTATATCTTCCTGCCGGAGGGCACCTCTATCACGGAGTAAAACCTGTCAGGATATCTGAAGCATACGTTTTCGGTAAAGCTCATTTCCCCCTCGGGCCACGCTTCGCCGTGAAATGTGGTTTCAAGGGTCAGGGCCAGCGCCCGGATCAGGCGATGCTTCTGATGCGGCATCAAGGAAAAGACCTCTTCCGCCGGAGGAACATAGCCGAACGCACAGGATACCGAGACAATCAGTACGATGGCCGTATGGAAAATCACGGTTGTTGTCTTTAGAATATTAGTAAACGTTATGTCACCGCCTTTAAAAAGGTCTCCAGGCCCCGTATTCCGTCCACATTATAGACCTCGTGAGGATATGTCTTGGGGATGATCTTTCGAAGCATTCCTGTCAGCACTTTCTTGGGACCAACCTCGGCAAATACCTCGACGTTTTCCTCCAGCATCTTACAAATGATATCATACCAGCGGACAGGACTGCAAAGTTGTCTCGCCATGATGTTCCTGATCTCTTGCGCCCTTGTTTCATAGTCGGCCGTGACATTGAAGAGAACAGGTCTTTTTGCCTCCTCAAACGAAACCTCATCTAAAAAAGCGGAAAAATCCTCCTCAGCTCCTCGAATCAGCTCGCTGTGCCAGGCGCCGCTCACCTTAAGCGGGATCACCTTGGCCCCCTTGCCTGACGCGATTTCAGATGCGCGTTTTACCGCATTCGGCTCACCCGTAATAACAATCTGTTCGGCGGTATTGTGATTTGCCACGGCCACGATGCCGGCATCTTTGGCCTCGTCAACCGCTTTTCTCACTTCATCAATAGAAAGACCGAGCACCGCATGCATGGCGCCCGCGTGTTTTGTTGATTCCCGGTGCATCAGGAATCCTCTCTTTGCAACCAGCCTCAGGGTGTCCCCGGCGCTTACAACGCCGGCGGCGCGCAACGCGGGGTATTCGCCAAGGCTGTGTCCTGCCGATAT